>JBIOVO010000014.1:0-2930 GCA_044867735.1 Pyrinomonadaceae bacterium
AAACTCGATGAAGAGGACGAGCAAGTCGGCGTGAATATCGTCAAACGTGCGCTTGAAGAGCCGCTGCGCCAGATCGCACAGAACGCCGGCCATGAAGGCTCGATCGTCGTCGAGAAGGTGCGGGCTGAAACCAATCCAAACTTCGGCTTTAACGCGCAGACTGAGAAATACGAGGACCTGGTCAAAGCCGGAGTGATCGATCCGACCAAAGTGGCACGCTCTGCTCTGCAGAATGCGACCTCAATCGCCAGCCTGCTGCTGACAACTGAGGCCGTGGTTACCGAAGTGCCGGAAGATAAGAGGAAAGGTGTGAGCGCGCCGATGCCTGGCGGCGACATGGACTATTGAGAATCGCCGCGACCGCGATGCGATCTGACAATTTTCACGGCTAAACCCCTATCCATCCTTCCCCCCGAAAGAATTTTACCCCCAGAAAGTTGACTAGCTGGAGGAGTGTCGAATGGACATCAATCGATTAACCGAGAAAGCACAAGAGGCTTTGCGTGCGGCGCAGAGTGAGGCCACAAGGTTGGGCCATCAACAGATCGACGTCGAGCACCTTCTGCTTGCATTGCTTAATCAGGAAGGTGGCCTCACTAAATCAATCCTCGACAAGACTGCAGTGGATTCTGAACTCGTGCGTCGCCGAGTGGAGGAGGCTCTGGCCCGGTTACCGAAAGTGTCGTCAGGCACTGGCGGCCCAGGGGAAGTCTACATCACAGCTCGACTCAACCGTCTCCTGGTCCAAGCGGAAGACGAAGCAAAGCAACTCAAAGATGAATATGTTTCCGTTGAGCACCTGTTGTTGGCAATGGTAGACGACAAATCCGGGGACGCGGGGCGCATTCTTAGCGAACTCGGACTCACGCGCGACAAGTTGATGCAGGCATTGCGACAGGTGCGCGGTTCCCAGCGTGTAACGTCACCAAATCCGGAGGCTACCTATGAAGCGCTTGAACGGTACGGGCGTGATCTGACCAAGCTTGCCGCGCAGGGCAAAGTCGATCCGGTTATAGGACGTGATGAAGAGATCCGGCGCGTGATTCAAGTTCTCTCTCGACGAACGAAGAACAATCCCGTTCTGATTGGCGAGCCTGGCGTTGGTAAGACGGCAATAGTCGAGGGCTTGGCCCAGCGAATTGTAAGGGGAGATGTTCCGGAGAGTTTGAAAGATCGCCGTGTTGTTGCGCTCGATATGGGAGCGCTGATTGCTGGCGCTAAATACCGTGGTGAGTTTGAAGAACGATTGAAGGCTGTGCTCAAGGAAGTACAGGGAGCAGAAGGCCAAATAATTCTTTTCATCGACGAACTGCACACCGTCGTCGGTGCCGGCAAGACCGAGGGCTCGATGGATGCCGGCAACCTCTTGAAGCCCATGCTCGCACGTGGAGAGTTGCATTGCATTGGCGCAACCACACTTGATGAATACCGCAAGTACATTGAGAAGGACGCCGCCCTGGAGCGTCGCTTTCAACCTGTCTTCGTCGATGAGCCATCGGTCGAAGACACGATCTCGATACTGCGGGGCCTGCGCGAACGCTATGAGCTTCATCACGGCGTGCGCATTAAAGATTCGGCGCTCGTTGCCGCCGCAGTGCTTTCTCATCGTTACATCACCGATCGTTTTCTACCTGACAAAGCTATCGATCTCGTAGACGAAGCTGCCGCGCGGCTACGCACCGAAATTGAAAGCGTGCCCGTGGAACTCGATGAAGTGCAACGACGCGTAATGCAACTTGAGATCGAGCGCGAGGCTTTAAAAAAGGAGAAAGACAAAGCTTCAAAAGAGCGTTTGCAAAAGCTGGAAAAAGAGCTGGCTGATCTAAAAGCTCGCGCCGACGCCCTCAGATCGCAGTGGCAAGTCGAACGGCAGGCGGTCGAACGCCTGCGCAAATTACGCCAGGAGATAGATCAAACTCGGATTGAGATCGAGCAGGCTGAGCGCGCCTACGATCTGAATAAAGCAGCGGAACTGCGCTACGGCAAGCTCACCGATCTGGAGCGCAGGCTACAGTCCGAAGAAGAACACCTGGAAAAGAAGCAAGGTGGATCCAGACTGATTAAAGAGGAGGTTGATGAAGAAGACATTGCTGAAGTGGTGAGTCGCTGGACCGGGGTACCAGTGTCAAGACTGATGCAAGGCGAGATCGAAAAGCTTCTTCAACTCGGCGATCACCTGCACAAGCGCGTGATCGGGCAGGACGAAGCAGTGGAGGCAGTCGCCGATGCCGTTATTCGTGCTCGATCAGGGTTAAAGGATCCAAATCGCCCGATCGGATCTTTCATCTTCCTCGGGCCGACGGGCGTCGGCAAAACGGAACTTGCTCGAGCCCTCGCCGAATTCATGTTCGATGACGAACGGGCGATGATTCGCATCGACATGTCTGAGTACATGGAGAAGCACGCAGTTTCGCGGCTGATCGGCGCCCCTCCTGGATATGTCGGTTACGAAGAGGGCGGACAGCTAACGGAAGCAGTGCGACGCCGCCCTTACTCGGTGGTTCTGTTCGATGAGATCGAAAAGGCGCACCATGACGCTTTCAACGTTCTGCTACAGATTCTTGATGATGGTCGTTTGACGGACGGGCAGGGTCGGATAGTCGACTTTAAGAACACTGTCATCGTCATGACTTCGAATATCGGTTCTGAAAGGATTCTCGAGTTTAGCGGTAAGAGCGATTCTGTAGCTTACGATCGAATGAAGGAAGCCGTCTTGACCGAAATGCGGCATCACGTCCGTCCAGAGTTTCTTAATCGTGTTGATGAGATTGTAGTTTTCCATTCGCTCACGGAAGAGCACCTGAAAAAGATTCTCCAGATCCAGCTTGAACGTCTGCGCTCGCGTCTTGCTGAAAGGCACATCAGAATCGAACTAACACCCGCAGCGGAAACTCACCTCGCGCGCGAAGGTTATGACCCGGTCTATGGAG
>JBIOVO010000015.1:0-23307 GCA_044867735.1 Pyrinomonadaceae bacterium
CATCATTCGGTTCCGGAACAGTTTGCCGCCGACCGGCGATAACACGTTTGGCGTCCCAGAGATAACGATCCACCTGCATAACGGTCACCATGGTTCAGAGAGCGACGGTTTCGCAGCCGACTTTTTCCCAAGCGGCAAATGGAAAGACAATCTCTACCCGAATGTCTATGCCGGCATCGAGGCTTTTCCGACCCCTAACCCGGGTGGGAACGGTGTCGGTGATGCAAGGGAAAAGATGGGCACTTTCTGGTATCACGATCACCGCCAGGAGGAAACCCTCCCGAACAACGTCATGGGTCTGAACGGCATGTACATCGTTTATGACCGGACGGATCCGGGCCACGAATTCGCCACGACCGGCTCGCTTCGGCTGCCTGGATATTATGGCATCACTGACATTCCTTTAATCCTTACGGAGAAAAGGTTCTGTGCTCTCGATGCACAAGGCCGAAATGAAATGGTCAACGCGGCCGGTGGCGACAAGTGGTCCGTCAACGGATCGATTCAGCCGAGGATGACTGTCAGGAGAAGAAAGTACCGGTTCCGCATTCTCTCTACCGGACCGACAACGGCCCAGTGGGACCTTAATCTCATCGGCCCGTCGGGCGGTATTGAGACAATGACTTGCATCGCCACTGATGCCAATTTCCTCGAGCATCCGGTTCCGGTGGATGCGGGCGCGAATGCAGGTAACACCAACGCCATCACAGGAAACGTCATTAATACTCCGGGCGCGATTCGAGTGAACGTCGCCGAGCGTTACGACGTGATCATCGACTTCGGGAACTACAACGCGAACGATAAGCTGTATCTAGTAGATAACGGCGTGAATAGGACCCAGACAGTCAACCCAGGAAACGTGAATCCTCCGGGATTGCCGCCAGGCCTCCAAATCGGGGATGTTTTAATGCGGTTCGACGTGGTTGAGCGAGAGTGGTGGTTCCCGCAAGATACACCGCCGATTCCGGAGACCCTCTGCACATATCCGCCGATATGTGAGCCGGACACTACGTTCGAGTGGAGGTTTGATCGCGATCCTATCGGAACGGTTCCACGACGGTTCTTGATCAACAGCCGTGACTTCGATGTCGATGTACCGCAGCACTGCGTCATCAAGGGAACCTGTGAAGAGTGGTTCATCAACAATAACACCGGTCAATTGCCAACCGGACCTACCAACTGGGCCCACCCTGTGCATATTCACTTCGAGGAATTTCGCATTCTGAAGCGATTTGCGAACATCGGCGGCGTCCTTACGGAAGTTCCGGTGCCTCCGCTGTCAGCGGGCAGGAAAGACGTAACCAAGGTGGAAGCGGGAGAGGCAGCCCTGATCAGGATGCAATTCCGAGACTATCTCGGAGATTACCTGATCCACTGTCACAACATGGGCCACGAAGATGCGTTCATGATGGTGCATTGGGTCATTGTTCCTGATGCAGCGGCCAAGGCAGCCTGCGACGCAACGATCGTGAAGGCCAACGAGGAGTACGCAGCCAGACTACGCGGTGAGGAGGTGTAGCAATGGATAGAAGATCACTATTTTCCAGAGGAAGGTTCACGCCGCATCCCTCATCGCAGGGCGAAAAGAGGTTCACAAATGCGGTGCTTCGAACACAGGACAACCAAGAGGTCAGGTTCTATGACGATCTGATCAGAGGCAAGCAAGCCGTGATTAATTTGATGTACGCAGATTGTCACGGCGGGTGCCCTCTGGTGACTACGGTTCTGAAACGAACTTATCGCGACCTGAAAGCTCGCATGGGTAAGGATCTCTTCTTTTACTCAATCTCGGTCAAACCCGAGGACGACACGCCGGCCGCGTTGAAGCACTACGCCAAGCTGCGGAATGCTGATCTGCCTGGCTGGTATTTCCTGACCGGAGATCCCTACGATATCGAGACGATCCGCTTCAGGCTCTTTAATATGGGCCATATAGGGGTCGACACTGATTTCGCCATGCACGCCGCCACGTTGCGTATTGTCAACGATGCCACCAACCGCTTCACCCATGCACAGGCGTTTGCCAGTCAGAAGAATATTCTGAAACATATCTCCTGGGCCGATCCGTTTAAGACACCCGCGGAATGGGACGCGATAATCATGGCTCGTCAGGCTCGGATCTACAAGTCCATCAAGAAACACGGGTACTTACGCCGAGAGGACATTTAGTTTGCGGCGCCTGACCGTCAAGGCTAAGTAAAAACCGGCCTTGCACGGTCGAATCAGACCAGGAATAGAAGCTGCTCACGTGGCTTCTATTCCTGGCCCAAACAAACGTTTAGAGTTCAAGCTTTAGCTTGTTTGTTCAAAACCGCAGCCTAAAGGCTGAACTCTAAACTTTTCGAGTGAGATACATCATGAAAGTTACTGCCACAATCTCGCTACTGGCTATTATTCTTTTGGGCTCGACCGCAACCGCGTTGGCCCAGGAAAAGAAGAAGAGTTGTTTATTCGATCTCGTCGGGACCTGGAAAGCGCAGCTCTCAAGCACCGAAGCTCTACTTTATAAATTTGATGCTAACGGTGGGGTCACCGTACTTTCGGTTTCCGGCACTGCCGAACCAAAAGAGATCGCTACCGCTAAATACGAGGTGAACGAAGATCTCGGCAAACCGCAGTCGGTTTCGTTTACCGCTACCGGCGAAAACCGGATATTCGGGGCTGCCAAAAAGACGATGAAGATCGTCGGCTATGACGACTCTTCCATTACTTGCGATATACCAGGCATGGGGACTACTCGCTGGACCAGGGTCGATCCCAACCGGTATTTCATCGTGCTCGCGGCACGCCAGAAAGAGTTCCCGGATGACAGTGGCTCGGCGTTTCCCATGGTCATCAAGCTGGCTGGAGGAACTCCCACAATCGACGCCTTCGGTGTCTATTTAGCGAAGGGCGCAAGGGCCTTTGGCACTGTCCCTCCCGACATATACAAGAACTATCTGCGAGAGGCACGAAACGACTCTGAAACGACATTGCGTCTGGAAATCAACTCCCGGCAGTATGAAAGGGCGTTGAAGATCATTAAGGAATGGGAACGGCGGGACCGCGAAGGTGCGCTTTTGTACAACACCGCTCGCGAGACTTTAGATAATGCCACCTATCTCAATAACATTCTTGTTGTTAAGGCAGTAACGGAGACGCTCAACCAGTGCTCGGAAGATGTCAATCTGCACCCGCTCAATTACATCCAGAAGGACGACTGGATCAGCGACAAGTACGGCTCCCCGTTAGTTCCATTCTTTTACTTCAAGGAACTCCGGGAACGGAACGAAGCGCGACATATCGGCGATCAGAAATTTCAGGAACTCGTGCATCTGCCAAACGTGGCAAGTCGATAGTCTCAGATATATGACAGTGTCTCCCCAGTAGACCGCAAACAGACGAAAAGAGGGGAGGATTATAGATTTTGAAATTTCACAGTCAGAAAAACGAGGTCATGAAACGCGTACTGTTCATTTCGTTGGTGGTGTTCATCGCGCCCGGTTCCCATCAGGTGCTGCGCGCACAAAATCCGTCGGCGCCTGATGAGAAGCGAGCGGCTCAGCCGCGAAAACGAGGTGGAATCTTCACCATGTACGCCATTGATCCCCTGGCACGGACGCTCTGCTTCAGTGACGGGAAAGAAGGGATGGCGTTTACGAGTACTACCTGGGTTAACCGCTGTAGTGACCTTAGTTTCGCTGGTAGCAATCTTGTCACCGGCATTGAGACTGACCGGCTGGGGGCGATTGTCGACGTCGGCACGGCAGACGGGCTTAGTAGCGGCCATGGCTTTGAGGACTCACAAGGAGGCGGAACCGGCTTCGCTTCCATACATCTTCAGGGCGACAAAATCATGGTCCTAAAGCAAGACTTTGGCAAGCAGGAATTCCAACCGTTGCGGGAAGGGTCCAAACTTTTCACAGAGCTAGGATCATCCGTAGCGGCTCCCATTAAGTTGGGACACATTTATGTCGTGAGAATTACGGGCAAGAAAGACAACAGCAGCCAACAGTTCGTGAAACTGATGGTGATTGCGTTTCGTCCTGAGGAATCGGTAACGCTGCGATGGGAGTTGCTCTGATGTATGGTCCAACTCCTGCGACGCGTCCGGCAATACTAATTCACTAACGCTTCCGAAAAGGAAGCAAGTTACAAACTTCCATCCTGAAGGAGAACAGGTATGAGTCAAGATGCTACCAAAACTGGAACCACTTCCGGGACAACGGGTACAATCTGCACGGTAAGCGGCTTTTATAAAGCGACGGACGGCCGAATTGAGTTTATCCAACCCTTCGTGGCGGGCGAGAAATTCTTCGCCTTCCCGGGAGGAACCGCCAAATCGAAGTGCACCTGGACACTTATGTCAAAAAGCACTGACGATAGGACTTCCTACACTGCCGTCAAGGTTGCTGCCGGCTCAGCCTAAGGAAGACAACCCACCTACCGAGGTTAATCGGGCACTACTCAAAAGCCCCTTCCTGCTCGCGGCAAACGCGAAGCGAGCAGGAAGGGCCTTGAATCAAGGGGTAACAATGAACTTCGTACGCCTTCGGATCGCTCCGCTGCTTGCGGCTGCATTGCTTTCAACGGCTGCAGGCTTGTATTCTGTCCCGGTCGCCATCGCGCAACAGCAAAACTCGGCACACTCAAAGAAAACAACTCAGTTTCATTATGTGTGTCCGATGCACGAAAACGTCACGTCGAAGAAACCGGCGAAGTGTCCCAAGTGCAAGATGAAGCTGGTGCGGAAGCGGATCGTCAAAGAACCCGCTGCCGAGTCAAACTAACTGCTCTCGAGGAGCCGCATGTTTATAGCCCGCTATAAACAGCTCGTCCCAATAGGACGAATCATCGTTGCGATAACGATCGCTTTGTCGTTTATCGCGACGGTGGTGTCGATTGCCGGCGCCTCGGCGAACAAGTCAAGCACAATGCCCTGCTGCGTGGGAAAAGAAGCAGGGCATTGTGAGTCTGGAATTCCCGCCAAGAAAATCTCCTTGCCCGAAACGGAGCCGCTGTGTGGTCTCACACCCGCGGAGCCCGTCGACGACGGCATCACTATCGTCGCAGAATCCTCTCACTCGAAGCACTCACAAAGCCGAACTGCTGAATCTGGCTTATCAAATGCTGAAACATCCTCATCAGAACGCGCTGCTGAATCTTTATCGCTAAGTCAGCCTTGTCACACAGACTGCTGTCCGTGTGTGAGTGGCCTGGCAAGAAACCTGCGAGAGCGCGGAACGTCACAGACGACCGTCCGTCAGAGTTCATTGTCGCGAAACCTCTCGCGATTTGAAGGAAGCCCACTCCTTTTCTCCGCAAACGGAAACTGGGAACAGACCAGTCCCAGGGGTCCGCCTGTTTCTCTCCTTTAAGCATCTCTCTTCAATGTGAGTCGAAGTAAATGCCTGTGCGGGAGTGTCATTTGAAAACTCCTGGTTAAGGACTATTTGTCGCGGACTATTAGCGGCGGCGACTCTCCAGATGTCGGGTTGAGATCAGGCGGGAGAAACAGTTCATGAAAATTCCTATTCTGCTTTTATGCATCTGCCTGGCCTTTGTGTGCGGCGAAGTTGCTTACGGGCAACAAAACGTGACGTCGGGCGCACTTAGCGGCAAAATCGAGGACGCGCGCGGGGCGGTCGTTAACGGCGCCAACATCAGCGCCACGCACCTCGAGACAAAACAACAACACAACACCACCAGCGACCACGAAGGACGGTATCGCTTCCCTTACCTACGCACGGGCGCTTACGACTTGCGTATCGACGCGGAAGGCTTTTCAACGGTAACGAAACAACTGACGGTGTCGATTGGCCAATCTATCGACCTGCCGGTCAAACTCGACGTCGCCGGCGTTTCAGCACAAGTCAATATCGACTCCGAGGTGCCGATCGTCGAGACCGTGCGTTCACAGATCACGGAAACGATTACGCCCAACGAGATCCATGAACTGCCGCTCAACGGTCGCAACTATCTCGACCTCGCCTTGCTGATTCCCGGAGTTGCACCAACGAACACCGGCAGCAATCAGCGCTTCGCTGAGACTTCGGCCGTGCCCGGCCAGGGCATTTCGATTGCCGGACAACGCAATCTTTACAACAGTTTCATCGTCGATGGTGTTTCGGCGAATGACGACGCGGCCGATCTAACCGGCACTTATTACAGTGAAGAGGTCATCGACCAGTTTCAGGTCGTGACTTCCGGCGGCATCGCCGAATTTGGCAGGGCCTCGGGCGGCGTGGTCAACATTCTCACGCGCTCAGGCACGAACGACTTGCGCGGCAGTCTGTATGGATTCTTCCGCAATCAGCGTTTCGACGCCCGCAATCCATTGGCGCCGACAAAGGATCTTCTGACTCAGGCGCAATACGGCGGGACCGTTAGTGGACCGTTGCGCCGCGAACGCACTTTCTTCTTCAGTAACTTCGAACAAACGCGTCGGAACTACTCAGCAGTGATCACGATCTCACCGGCCGCAGTCACGACTATCAACAACCGGTTGCGAGCGATCAATTATCCAGGGCCACTCATCGAAACGGGCGTCGTGCCGGCAAGTTTCGACACGACAAACTTCTTCACACGCATCG
Organism: Pyrinomonadaceae bacterium; assembly: GCA_044867735.1. GTDB lineage: Bacteria > Acidobacteriota > Blastocatellia > Pyrinomonadales > Pyrinomonadaceae > PSRF01. The sequence goes on from JBIOVO010000015.1 coordinate 6,573, forward strand.
ATCACACGATCAATCAACGCAACCAACTGAGCGCGCGTTACAGTCTGTATCACATCAACGCTGTAAACTCGCGAACGGTAGGTGGATTGAACTCCGTCAGCCGCGGTACCGGCCTCGACGATACTGATCAAACCTTGCAGGTCAGCAACGTGACCACGTTCAGCTCTCGCACGATCAACGAAGCGCGGGTTCAGTACACCAACAGCCGGCTCGATGCGCCGGTGAATGACGAGCTCGGACCGGCAGTGGGAATCGGAGGTGTTGCAAACTTTGGCACGGCAACGTTCTCACCGCAGGGCCGAGACATCAATTTGTTTGAGGCGGTGAACAACGTTTCAACGCAACGCGGAAATCATTCGCTCAAAGCCGGCGGCGGTTTTCTATACAACCGCGTCAATATTCTCTTCCCCGGCGCTGTGCAAGGCGTTTATGCGTTCAGCTCGTTGAACAATTTCCTGAATGGAAACTATATCAATTACCAGCAGGCCTTCGGCGTTCCCAATCAAGTGCAATCAAACCCGAACTTCGGCGTGTTCGTGCAGGATGAGTGGCGCGTTAGCCCCAGCGTCACGATAAATGCCGGACTGCGTTACGATCTCCAGTTCCTGCCTGATCCGATCCAGACTGACACTGACAACATCGCTCCACGTATCGGCATTGTTTGGGCGCCTGGTGATCGCAAAACTGTGGTGCGCACGAGTTTTGGAGTTTATTACGATCGCATTCCGCTGCGCGCGACGTCGAATGCACTCCAACGTGACGGTTCGAAGTTTTTAGTCGTGCAGTTGTCACCGACACAGCCTGGCGCGCCGGTGTTTCCAAACGTTTTAGCAATTCAGCCTTCCGCGCTGCCGACAAAACCAAACATCACTCGCATCGATCCAAACATCGAAACGAGCTACAGCCACCAGGCCAACGTTCAGATCGAACGAGAGCTTCCGGGCAATACGGTGGTCTCGGTTGGCTACCTGCACGTTCGCGCGTTGCACCTGATTCTTTCTCGCAACGTAAACGTACCGACGGTTCCGGCTTCGGCGGGCATTCCCAATCTTGGACGACCCGATCCGAACTGGGGCAACATCAGCCGGTTTGAAAGCTCAGGTCGATCGAACTACGACGGCATGGTCGTTTCATTCAACAAACGGGCCTCGCGTTGGGCCGACATGCGCGTCTCGTATACGCTCTCGAAGACAATCGACGACGCCGGCAACTTCTTCTTCTCGACGGTTCAGGACAACTTCAACATCAACGACGATCGTGGCCTTTCTGACAACGACCAGCGCCATCGTCTCGTCGTTAGTGGTTCGATCGAACCGCCCGAACAGGGCAACGCCAACGGTTTTCAGCGCGTGCTTCGTGGTTTCCAGTTTGGGTACATCTTCACTTACGGATCGCGCCTGCCGTTCAATGTACTCTTCGGAAGCGATCGCAATCTCGACAGTAACAACAACGATCGTCCGCTGGGCGTGGGACGAAACACCGGACGTGGATTCGATTTCGCTTCGCTCGATCTGCGTGTGAGCCGGAAGTTTCGTCTGACGGAACGCGTTGATCTCCAGTTGCTCGCCGAAGGATTCAACGTGCTGAACCGGGCGAACTTTGGCGTGCCGAACAACACGTTCGGTTCCGGCGTTAATCCCCTTCCCGCGTTCGGCCAGCCGACTCAGGCGTTCGATCCGCGGCAGTTTCAATTTGGAATGAGGTTAAGTTTCTAGGAACGGTTATGGCACAAATCAATCCACAGCGGGGGCAAGCCCCTCTTCCTGACCTGTCCGACTCCAAGTTTCTCGGTTCCCGGTTGAGCCGCTCTCGGCTGGTCTGGATGACATTAGGAGTCGTCTTTGTCGGTCTTCTTTTTCTCGCCAGCAGGACAATCGTAAATAGAGCAAGTCACAACAGCGCAAGTCAGGAAGAGGGGCTTGCCCCCGCTTCAACAGCGTTTCAGATTTCAGCGCCGGGAGTCGATGCGGCAGAGCCGGTAACCGCTCCGGCTCCCGATGGCAGTCTCTATGTTGCCTGGGTAAATCACGACGCAAAACAAGCAGACGTGATGATCGCGAATTTCAGCAGCAACGGTGAAATGCGCGGAACCCCTCTGCGCGTCAACCGTCAACCGGGTACGGCAACTGCCTGGCGTGGCGACCAACCTAGCCTGGCCGTTGCCGGCGACGGAGCCGTCTACGTGGTTTGGACCGCACGCGTCGATGCCGGAGGAAAGCACGGCACGGATCTCTACATGTCGGTCTCAAACGATCGCGCGCAAACGTTTGCGAGCGAGGTGAAGATCAATGACGACAAGGTTCCCGGCGCACACGGCATGCACTCGCTCGCCGTAGCCAAAGATGGACGCGTCTACGTCGGTTGGCTCGACGAACGGAATGTCGTGAAGCCGAAGCCTTCGACCAAAGCCGAGGGACATCACATGGAGAGCAACCGCGATCTCTTCCTCGCGCATTCGACCGACGGCGGACGCACCTTCTCTGCTAATCGGAAGGTCGCGAGTGAAGCATGTCCGTGTTGCAAGACTTCGCTTGCGGTTGCGAACGACGGCACGCTGTACGCTGGTTGGCGCCAGGTGTTGCCTGGAAACTTTCGTCACATCGCGGTCATGAGCTCGACCGATGGAGGCGCGAGATTCTCATCGCCGGTGATCGTCAGTGACGATCGCTGGATGCTGCAAGGGTGTCCGGTCTCTGGTCCATCGCTGTCGGTCGCTGCGGATGGTCGTTTGAAAGTGCTGTGGTACGCGGCGGGTGAAGCAAATGAGCCCGGGCTGTATTTCACGGAGTCGATAGACAAGGGACGCAGCTTCTCGGCGCGCCAGTTGTTAGCGCAGGAAGGCGTAAAAGGCACGCCGGCTCTGACCGCGAGTAACGACGGCGCGATCGCGGTCTGGCAAACGTTGAATGTGGCTGAAGCCAGGGTCAGCGAACTCGGCAAAGCCGGATCGACGTTGAGTGTGGCGGCGAATGCAGAATTACCCGCGGGCGCTTTCGCTGGAGGCAAATTATTCGTAGCCTATATCGCGAGGCAGAATGAGAAGCGGAGCGTATGGCTTGTTAAAGCAAACTAAGGTAACTGTGCTCGTCGTTTGTCTTGCGCTTTTTGTCGCGGGATGCGGTAGTAAACCAACAAACCAGCAAACAACTCAGCCAAGCCCAACCGGCCCAGCGGCGGCGGTTCAAAGTCACACGTATCAGGCCGTTGGAGTGGTCAAGGCTATCAATCTAAAGCGTCCGGGCATCGAGATCGATCACGAAGAGATCGTGGGACTGATGCCGGCGATGCAGATGGAGTTTCCGGTTTCGAATGGTGGGCTTCTGAACGGCATCGCCGTGAACGACCGTGTGGATTTCACCGTCGAAAACGGCACCGGCGAGATGACTGTTATCGCGATTAAGAAGAAGTAACCACAGATCGACACGGATAAAAACAGATCTGATCCGTTTTCATCCGTGTAATCTGTGGTCAAAATGTCTATGACTTCTGTAATTCAGCGAGTGCCGCGAGCACTTCGTCGCTGTGTCCCGCAACCTTCACCTTCGGATACACCTTCGCGATCTTGCCCTGCGGATCGATGATGAACGTGTTGCGCGCGGAAAGCTTCGCGCCGTTGTATTCCATAATCGAACCATACTCGTCAGAAACTTTAGCGTCGGAGTCTGAGAGAAGTTTGAAGTTCAGGCCTTCCTTGGCACAGAACTCCTTGTGCGAATCAGCCGAGTCGACACTAACGCCGAGAATCACCGCATTCGCCGCGTCATACTTGGCGAGATCCTTTTGGAAGTTACGAGCTTGCAGCGTACAGCCGGCCGTGAAGTCCTTCGGATAAAAGTAGAGCACTACCCATTTGCCTTTGAAGTCAGCCAGGTTTACCTGTTTGCCCTCATTACTGGTGAGGCTAAACGTTGGCGCCGCCGCTCCCACCGCAGGCATTTCACTGACCGCGCTTGCACGATTGCAAGCCAACACGGCCACGATCGCGAACGCCAGAAGAAAAGCATACCTAGTCATTTTCCCGTGTCCTCCGTACAACTGTTGAAATTCAAACGTAGATCGATTCTATGCAACGTGAGTGGCCGGATGCGGTCACTGTTGCTGACCGAATTCCGCCACGATTCGTTCACGTATTTGCGCCGGCGTGAGTTTTTGCTCTCGCTCGAGACGCAACGCCATCACCGCTTCATTCACACACACCACGCAGTGCGAAGCGTGATCATCCTCGAAACAACTGTAGAGACTCTTGTGGCCCATGCCCTGATCGCAATAGCAGTAACAAGGCAACTGGGCAATCGTCGTCGGGATCTGCTTCACCGCGCGATAAGCATCTCGCGTGATGCCGGTGAATACTTCGGGGTCGAGTGTGGGAGCGAGACTGTTCCGGCTCGGCGGCTGGAGATAATAGGCGGGCACATTCTTGGCGCCGGTGTGCGTCGGATGACCATGAGCATCTGAGGTCGCATTGTTCTGCGCTGTCTTACGAGCGGTGTCAGGCTGCTTCGTACGCGCTGAGTTGACAACGAGCACTGCTGCCACGACTGCCAGCGCAATGGCGCCGATTAGTAACCAGTTCGTGCCCTTCTTTTTCTTCATGTGAAAACTCCTAAAAGTGTTAATGCGTTCCGTGCATCCGGCTCATACTCATCGGACTGGGCCGGATTCTCACAAAAAACTTCCATGAAACCGGATTCGTACCGTAAATGGAATCTAGGATTGACGGCTTGGAGTAAAAGGTAACATCACTGCCGATCGCAAGCGAAGTCGTCGTGGTGTTCCAGATATCGCGAGCGCCTCCGAAAGTATAAGCCCCAATACGAAACGAAGGATGATGCTCCGTGATACCGAGGCTTAGACGATCCTCATCGCGCAGGAGTTGGTTCTTGTCCACCAGTTCAAGCCGCGTGTACAGATAGTTACGGTCCAGAAATTTTACCGTGGATTCGGCGACATAGCCATTCAGGTTGGAGATCTCGCCATCGTGATTCTCATGGTTGCGTCCCCAGATAAAGCTCGACGCCCAGTTCCCTCGTTCGAAAGGCTTGTTGTAACTGAGCGAAGCCGTCGTGCGACGAACGTCGCCCGGTGCAAGCGCTTCCGGATTCTTCAACAAACCGTGACTTACCTGCATTGACCAGTTGTTGTTAGGCGCAAACTGTAGTCTCGCCGAGCGCGAGTTCCAGGGATTGGCTTCGAAGTTGTAGCGGTTCTCACCCGGTTCGCGTCCATTGAATAGAGATCCTTCCAGCTTGAACCAACGATAATTAAAGCCCGTCGTCACCACTCCGAAAGTGATGTGCGACGAGTCTTGCAAGTGGTGCGACAACGGCGCCGAAGTGTTCTCTGACGCCGAGGCACGATGCATAAAAGCATTTGGACCAAGTGCCGGCTCGCCGGGATAACCGAGGTAAACGAACCAGTTCGCCCGTTCACCGACAGGCACCGTGTAATTCGCACTCAACTCCATGAACAAATCGTGCGGATGCTGCCGATCGATGATCGGTTCACCCTTGTAGGTCTCGCCCGTTTGAAACAACAATGGCGAGCCACCAGGAGGAAAAGTAAACGGTTCCGCACTGAACATTCCGCGCAGTTCGAGCGTGCCTGGGCCAACTCGTCGCACCGCAGATGGCATGAACCAGTTTGCTGATTCAAACTTCGTCACCCCTCTCGGGCCACCTTGCCGGTTGACGCCCGTGACGAAGTTGTAATGAAACATCAGCAACCATTCGCCCGCTTGCTTGTGGAGCATCGGCATCGGCGTTGAAGCCGGCTGCCAGGAAGTTCCCGATCCCATACGGCCCATCGGTATCAGGTTTGATTCGCTTTCGCCGAGGCGGATGAACATGTCGTCGCCGTGCATCACGAAGATGCCGTGGTCCATGTGCATCGGCTCTTCCGATTCCGCCGGTGCTTCCGTTGTTTGCGGAGAAGCAGACGGAGTCGCTGTTGGTGTTGTGGCCGGTTTCGGCGCCGGTTTCGGCGCTGGTTTATGACCCTCATGTTGCGCCAACACGAGTTGACTGTGCGCGGCCAAAAGTATGGCCGCGCACAGGAGTGCGTTTTTCATTGAACTCACCCAGTTTCGACAGGATTAACAGAACCAACAAGAAGTCTTCTTGTCTGAACAATTCTGTAATCCTGTCAAAAAGTTAAGCAGCTTTCTTGCTCTTTGCCTTGTTCTTTACGTTGCAGCAATCAGCCTTGCCGTCATGCTTCTTCGAGTCATGGCTGTTCGAATCGTGCTTCTTCATTTCGCACGAATCGTTGCAGCAAGGATGGTCGGCGTGATTCTTGGCGTTCTCTCCTGCTTTCATCTCGCAAGAATCACCACTGCAACAACAATGGGCGTCTTTTGCATCGGCGCTCGCCCCTTCCTGCTTCATGGGGCAGGAGCCGCCGTTGCAACAACACGCTTCCATCGAGCAACAGGCTTCGCTCTTTTTCTGTTCACCTTGAGTGGGGGTTTGGGCCATCGCGACTGCAAATGCAACCAGCAGTAACGCGATGAACAACAAAAGTGCAGACTTTCGTAGTCTCATTTTAGTTCTCCTGTTTATAAAGATTTATGAACACACGCCAGCACGGTGCTGAGTGAATTTCGTTTACATCAGCAGGCGCAGGGAATCTTTAAATCAGAAGAACACAGCAGCGAAGATACGTAGGGCCACGATTGGGAGGAATCGGAATTAGGGAGGAACTGGCAAACTGAATGGTCTCGTGATCAATGAGCGGCAAGCTGGCAATCGGAGCACTTCCCGGATCCGGAACGTGGTTGCTGTTCTTTGCAGTCACTGCCGTAGCACTGGCAGCCAAAGGACAATCCTGCATCGTTCCGCGCGGCGCAGGCATGAAAGAAGGCACACCTTTAGGTGCTTTTGCTTCGTTCTTTGCCGCGTGATGACAACTGTGTCCGGAGACGATCGTCTGTGCCGAAGCACTCGACTTACTCAATTCCGCGCCCATGGCTGAATTGCCACAGCCAAGCAAGCACCCGCCGGCCATCCAGAGTGAAACACTGAATACCAGCGTCAGACGCAAAGCCTTCGTTGATAGGAACGAGATCACTTCGGCAGCAGTCTACTCCTCAGCCACTAGATTGTCGAGAAAGTAGCGACAAGAAGGCACATAAGTCACAAAAGATCATTGCGTTGATGTCCTAATTCTCATTTGTCCATTTCGTTCGTCGTTGGTGGCCTCTGAGTTGTTAGGCTAAGTCACTGGGAGAAAACTAAGAATGAGTATCGACAAAAACAAAATTAAAACTCAGGACGAACTAAATGAGCTGGCGCCGATGGATGAAGCTGATAAACGTGTGGACGCTAAAATGAAGAAACTTGAGCAAAAAGCAAAGGAAGACGTAGCTGAGGGCCTGGAGAATCAGGAGGAGAAATAAGCCAAACGAGTTTTGATCTTTGCACTTGCTGCTTTGTAGAAAGCGGGTACAAGGATCAAAGCACAAAGATCAAAGCGCAGCTTTTTCACTCAACGCCTCTTCGAGGGCCTGCTTTAGTTGTGGCGGCGTCGTCTCGGGGTTGAAGCCGATGAAGCGCCGGACGATGCGGCCGTCGCGCGCGATGATGAAGCTCTGCGGAATCGAAGTGCGCCCTTGCATGAGCGTCTGAGCTACCTCGCGTGTGGCCCATCCGATCTGGTAATCGACCTTATACTCGCGGACAAACTGAATCACGCTCTCAGCGGACGCAACCGGATCCTCGGTCGAGAGTCCGATCATCTCGACTCCACGACTCTGAAACTCCTTATGCAGCTTCACGAGCTCCGGAGTTTCCATGCGGCAGGGACCACACCAGGTGGCCCAAAGATTAACCAGCAGGACCTTTCCAGAGTAATCCGCGAGCTTGAAAGAGGCGCCACTCGCCGCCTTGTTTTCGGCGTCGAGCACCAAACGAGGCAAACTGCTCAGACCCGTAGGGTTCGGCCGGTTAGGCGCCGGCGCACCGGGGCGTCCTTTGCCAACGGTTACGGTGGGATTAGTCGGTGCGGAATCGTTTGAGTTACAACTCGAAGCACCAAACGCTGCCAGCAGGCCTATCACCAACACGGTGGCCGCCAGCCTCAGCGGTGTCCAAAACCTTACGTCCTTGAGAACTTTCTTTGATTCTGACATCGCTGATTACTTTCGCTTACTGCTTCTTACCAAACCTGAACGAGTCGAGTATCACCGGAGTTTCGCCTCTGACGCCGACATCCTCGATGGATGATAGATCCGGAGCAAGTGATGTACAAAGCATACTCAGGGTTGCGCCGGTAGTTTGACCTTCAACACCGATGGGCAGAAAAACGACCCGGCCCCATAACTTCAGATCGCCGTGTTCCGTTCCTTTCGAGAGACCTTCCCAACGGAATTCGTAGGCGTCCATCGAGTTGACCTTCGTTGGACCTTCGGAAATAAACCTGTAATCCGGAATCCGCTTGGACAGCGCTTCACTCGACTCCTTGACCCGCTCATCAAAATTATTGAGGTCGCCGACGAAGGTACCGGTACTCGTGTACCAACCGACGACGAAGTTCTCCTGCGTGAAATCCGGCGGCAGAATCTTATCGACTTTCACGAAGTTTGTCGCACCCGCGACGCCGGCTTTCGGATCGCGTTTCCACGATTCGGGATAATAAAAGGAGAAGTCGAGGTAGTGTTCCGCTAACTTGCCATCGAGACTCGCATTCGAGTTCACAAACTGAACCGTACCTGCGGGCGGAGTGTAAGTTTCTTCCGGTGAGGGCGAGGGAGCCTCAACTGAAGCAGCAGGCGTCGGCGTACTAACTTCTCGAGTATCGATCGGTTGCTCACGCTGTTGTTGCGCCTGCATCTGGTCCAACCGCGGCTTGATGAAGAAGAAGAACGCGCCGACCAGAACACCGCCACTTAGAAACAGGAACAGGAGAACGCCGGCGATTATCCACGGCATCTTCGACTTTTTCTGCACTGCGGCCGGTGGCGGCAGTGGCGCCGAAGGCGCCGACGCTGTTGGCAGCGGCGCTGAAGGGACGACTTCTTGCGGCGGCGGTGCAGTAACCGTTACATCCGGTGGCGGCGGAGGCGGTGGCGCAGCCGCTGGTGGCGGAGTTACCGGTGGCGGTGGCGGTGCAGGTGGTGTTGCCGGCGGCTGCGAGAAGTCAGCAGTGTTTGGAGTTGTCGTTGGCCCAGTTGTAGTGGGACCAGTGTTACGCGGTAGTGCAACCGTCGCTGGATAGTTCTCGATGATGGTAGCGTTCGGATCCGGGAGGTCGCGGCTGGTTGGTCTTTCCGAGGCGGCGTTCAGATCGATCGACGTTGCACGGATCGTCGCGTTTGGATCAAACGTTTGCGGCGCGATCAGCAAACCGCCGTCGAACGTACAGAACTTCTGACCTTCATCGGGAAACGTACGGTTACACTTGGGGCAACTCTTCATTTAGGCGGACCTCTTAGACGGAATCAGTTTCGATCTCAGTTCAATTCGCACGAGCTTTGGCGAGCTTCTGGGCAGCGCCGCTATTTGCCGGGTCAAGTTCGAGCGCTCTCTGGTAAGCGCGAACCGCTTTGTCTTTCTGGTTGGATTTTAGATAACCGTCACCGACTCCTTCAAAACCATAGATCCCGGCAAGTTGTTTACGTTCACCTGTCGCGGCGAAAGCGGAGGCTCGTTCGTAGGTGGCTTCAGCGTCGCCGAAGCGGTCCATTCCCAAATACGCCCGGCCTAAAAGGTTGAATGGCTGAAAAGCGCGCGAACTTACTTCTGTTGCAGACTTCAAATAAGGCTCGGCCTCCTGAAACTTGCGGTTGACTATGAAGTAGCGACCCATCAACAACAATGAAGTCGGATTCTTCGAATCGAGCTCGAGCGCCCTTCGCAGCACCGGCTCAGCCTGTGACCACAACTGCTCACTCTGAAGCGAATCGGCAATCAGGTTGAGGGTCGCCGGATCTTTCGCGAGCTCAAACGCCTTCTGATAGAGCGGCGCCGCCTCACCGGGCCGGCCGGTCCGATTTAATACTCGTGCGAGATGCGCATAAGCGACTGCAAACTGCGGATCCAATTCGATCGCACGTCTATACGAGTGTTCGGTTTCGCTGTTCGTCAGCCCGCGTGCTTGCAGGGCCACTCCGAGTCGATCCCAACCTACGGCATTCTTCGGATCGAGTTGGACCGAGCGGCGTGCGGCCATTTCAGCGTCTGCAAACCGCTTCGCATTATCGCTATCGGGACGGGGTTGAACGAGAACCACACTTAGCGCCACATACGCGTCAGCGTCTTTAGGAGCCCACGCCACTGAGTTGCGATACGCTGCCTCTGCATCTTCCCAGCGTTGCTGATCGGAGTAGACGTTACCCAAACCGTACGCTGCGCGAGAGTCACGCGGCTTGATTTTCAAGACTTCCTTGTACGAGTCTTCAGCCTGGACGAAGTTTCGTGCGTCGCGCGCCTCGTTTCCTTTGTCGAGCAGATCCTCAACTCGCTCCGCGACGTTGGGCCGTGGACGCGCCGTTCCCGCCGGCCGGTTCGCTGGTTTTGTTCCGGTCGCTGCCGGCTTGTTGCCACTCTTTTTAGTCTCGGGATTCTTGGCTCTAAAGATTCCGCCGCCGCCAACATCTACGCCGACATCCTGCGCGAGCACCGCGGCAGACATACCCAGGCTCAAACACAGGGCGGCCGAACTCACCAGGGCGGCGCGCACTATTGCGTTAGTTCTCATTTTCCTCTCCTACTGCTTGTTTGGATTGCGATATCGAGACTAACCTCGGGTAAAACGTCATAGAAAAAAGAACTTATGGATCACTGAAGAACTACTTAGCCGGATTGTAGATCAGCTTTCGCCGATGAGCTAACTAACTGGACAGGATTACAGAATTTTCAGGATGTACTTACCAGGACAAAACTTAAACACATCTTGTGAAATCCTGTAATCCTGTCAAACCTACTGGACAGGATTACAGAATTTTCAGGATGTTCTTATCAGGACAAAACCCCAAACACATCTTGTGAAATCCTGTAATCCTGTCAAAAACTGCGGACGAGCCGAAAGCCCAAAAGCGTAGTCTTCGTTGACGGGGGAACAAATTCGCGCATGCACGACGACACTGGAGCATCGGATTTCGCTGGATCGCTGACGTAACAACCACCTCGAATTGCTATCCAGTCACGCGTACTACTGGGAACTACGACCGTGTTTCCGGGATACACCGAAACCTTTGAGGAGGTCCATTCCCAGACATTTCCTATCAGATCAAAAACTCCCCAAACGTTCTTTCCGCCGTCGCGAGAACCGACCGTCGCCGGAGTCGCTTCCTTAAGAACGGCCACTCCTTCTTTCCACGACGGTCCCCACGGATAAAGGTCACTCTTTTCACCGTTGCGCGCGGCGTATTCCCACTCTTCTTCCGTCGGCAGCCGGTAAGTGACGTTGTCGCGTTTGGAACGCCACGCAGCAAATGCAACCGCATCGTCGAATGATACGTTCACCACTGGCCAGAGTTCTTGTCCGAACGGCGGCCTCGGTCCGTTCCAATGAGTCGGAGCGGCGTGGTGAGCTTCACTCACGAAGTCCGCGTACTCATTGTTGGTGACCTCGGTGCGATCCATCTGAAACCCCTCGACCGTCACCGGGTGACTCGGAGTTTCCTGCGGCGGACCGTTCATGCGTCCCATCAAAAAGCTTCCACCATCAATGGCGATTAGGTCCGCTTTTGTTTTTGGAGGAACCGGAACCGTCGACGGCGTCGGTTGCGGATCAGGACCTCCGCTGGCCTTGTTGCGCATGATCAGAAACGCGCCGAGCCCTCCACCACCCAGCAACAGCACGAGCAGTGCGACGCCGATGAGGACAAAAGGCGGACCTTTTCGTGCGGGAGCAAAATCAACGACCATCGCCGAGCGCGGTCCGGCAGCTCGCGGCGCTACGCCGTTTGCAGCCAACTCGGGATTTGTCGCACTCGCCTGGACGCGAGTAGCTTCAGGATCGAGCGGCGGCGGCATGCTTCCGGAGAGCCGCTCCAGACGATCTTCAAGTTCCTTCGCCTGAAGCGCCATCCGCTCGAGTTTTTCCTGCTGTTCCTTTTCTCTCTGTTCGCGTTCCTGTTTCTCCTTTTGGACGCGCTCTTCGTCTTGACGGACTTGCTGGTCTTTTTCTATCTGCGCCGCGCTGACATCTCCGGCAAGTGAGTCGATCGAAACTCCGAAGTTTGTGTCGTTCGCGACCGGCGGCTGAGTTGTGGTCAAATCCGGATGTTGTGTGACGTTGAGGTTCGGAGGCGGCGGTGCGACGGGAGTGGTGACGGAAGCGATGGTGCGATTCGGATCCAGCGTCACCGTTTCCCTTGCTGACGTCACCACCGGCACTGAATTCAGCGCCGCATGAAACTCTTTCAGCAAAGTGGGCACCGAATCGATGCGCGCTTCAACTTCCTTCTCCAATGAATGGCGCACGACGGCTTCAATCGCGGGCGGAATAGAAACGCCCATTGACTGAAAACTCGGCGGCGGCATCGTGAGATGCTTCTTCATGATCGATGGAATGGAAGAACCTTTGAAAGGAACTTCGCCCGCAAGCATCTGATAAAGAATCACGCCGAGACTGTAGATATCTGCGCGCGCGTCCGGCTCTTCGTCAGACCACTGCTCGGGAGCCATATAAAAAGGAGATCCCATCAACCCGCTCGTCTGCGCCTGGACAAACGATCCGAGCAACTCACCTGATTTGATCTTTGCTAAACCGAAATCGAGAATCTTGAGGCCTTCAGCGATCGGAACCTCATCCTGGACCATGATGTTCAATGGTTTCAGATCGCGATGCACGATGTTCTGCCGGTGCGCTGCGCCGACGCCGGCGGCAATGGCGCTGATAAACTCCCACGCGCGTTGCGGCGACATCGCCCCCTCAGTTGTGAGTATGTCGTGAAGCGATCGTCCTCTAACAAACTCCATCACCAGAAATGGCATAGTGCCGCGCACGACGCCGAAGTCAGTGACGGCGATGATATTCGGGTGCCGAATAGCGGCGGCGGCGAGAGCTTCCTGGCGAAAGCGTGTGGTCAGCATCGGATCGTTACCGACCAGATCCGGCAGGATTACTTTGATGGCGTGAGAAGTTTTGAGAAAGATGTGTCGCGCTTGAAATACGACGCCCATGCCACCCTGGCCAAGGCGGCGTTCGAGCAGGTAGCGCGCGTCGAGCGTAGGCTCACCGAGGAGAGACGGCGTAGTTACATCACCATCCTGCGGACAGTGATTTATCTCATCGGGGTAACAGCGCTTACAGGCTGGGCACTCTTTCATTTATTCGGAGACCGCCGAGTACACAGATTAACACGGATTAACCCGTGCAATCTGTGTATTCTGTGAAGCGGGCCTCATCGTATCACGATGTTCACGAGGCGGCGTGGCACGACTATCACTTTCAATACCTCGTGCCCGTCAATCAGAGGCTTAACCTTTTCATCGGCTAACGCCGAGGCGCGCAGGTCTTCCTCGGAAACATCAGGGGTTGCAATAACGCGCGATCTGAGTTTGCCATTCACCTGGATCGGGATCTCGAGTTCTTCGCGTTGTGCGAGTTCTGGATCCGCATCCGGCCAGCGTGGTACTTCACCCAGCAGTCCGTCTGTGTGACCCAATCCTTCCCACATCTCCTCCGCGACGTGAGGCGCAAATGGTGTGAGCATTATAACCAATGATTCCAATGCTTCACGAACCGCAAACACGTCCTCGTCCGATGCGGTTGCCGGATCGGCATTGAAGTCTGAGAGTTGATTGAACAACTCCATCAAGGCAGCCACACTCGTATTCAAATGCAACTGTTGAAAGTCGCTCGTGATCTTGGCGATGGTCTGGTGCGTCTTTCTGCGTAAGGTTCGCGCCGCCGGACTAAACTCAGCAGGCGTTGCTGAGCCAGTGCCATTCGACAACCTCTCCGACCATTTCCAAACCATCGTATAAACGCGTCTCAAGAAACGAACCGCTCCTTCGATTCCGGTTTCGGACCAGCGCAATTCGTTCTCTACCGGCGCAGCGAACAATACAAACAACCTCGTCGCGTCAGCGCCAAACGCCGAAATCATCTCGTCAGGATCAACTCCGTTGCCGAGACTCTTCGACATCGCTTTCCATTCGTCAGTGCCTTCGACGCGGTTCGTGACCATTCCCTGCGTCAACAAACGCTTCACGGGTTCGTCGAACTGGACCATACCAATGTCGCGCATGAACTTGGTCCAGAAGCGCGTGTAGATCAAATGCATCACGGCGTGTGAGTCGCCGCCGATGTACTGGTCCACCGGCGTCCACTGATCCGTGATCCTGCTGTCGAACGCCTGTTCTTCGTTCTGAGGATCGCAGTAACGGAAGAAGTACCACGACGAATCGACGAACGTGTCCATCGTGTCGGTCTCGCGACGCGCACGGCCCTGGCACTTCGGACAAGTCGTGTTTACAAACTCCGGCACGCCCGCCAAGGGCGACTCACCTGTACCCGTGAAATCAGCGTTGTCAGGTAACACCACGGGAAGTTGTTCGTAAGGCACTGGTACCATGCCGCACGTTTCGCAGTAAATGATCGGAACCGGCGCGCCCCAGAAACGCTGGCGCGACACACCCCAATCGCGAATGCGATACGTCACTGCCGGTTCGCCAAAACCGGTCTTTTTGGCGTGTTCGGCCATCTCGGTGATCGCTACTTCAGACAGCTTGCCGCCCCATTCGCCGCTATTGATCAAAATGCCATAGTCGATGAATGAGTGTTTCATCTCAGCGGATGCATCGCCCGCGGTTGTCGGCGCCGGCTCTGCCTTAATTTGTTCGTGACTAGCCGGAGCGATAACCTGCCGGATGGGCAACGAATACTTTTGTGCGAACTCGAAGTCGCGTTCGTCATGAGCGGGAACACTCATCACCGCGCCCGTTCCATACTCCATCAGCACATAGTTCGCCACCCACACCGGTATGCTCTCGCCGCTGAATGGATTGATCGCGAGCACGCCAGTGTTCAGTCCTTCCTTCTCTTCCTCGCCGACTTCTCGTCCCGCGGCTCTCTGCGTTCTCACTTTCTCAGCAAACGCGTCGATATCGGCCTTCAGCGCCGAGCCTTTGAGCAACTCTGCCAGCAACGGATGTTCGGCTGACAACACCACTGCGTTCGCGCCGTAGATAGTGTCGATGCGTGTGGTGAACACACGAATCTTTTGATCGCTGTCTTTGACCGGGAAATCGACAAACGCACCTTCGCTGCGACCGACCCAGTCACGCTGGCGTTTCAAAACTTTCTCGGGCCAGCCGGCTTCGATCTGTTTGATATCGGCGACTAGCTGTTCGGCGTACTCAGTAATTCGTAAGAACCACTGTTCGAGATCTCGCTTTTGCACAGGCGTACCGCAACGCCAGCAGATTCCGCCAGACGACTGCTCGTTTGACAGCACCGTCTCTTCTTTTGGACACCAGTTGACCTGCGAAGTCTTCTTATATGCCAGGCCGCGGTCGAGCATCTTCAGGAAGAACCACTGGTCCCACTTGTAATAGTCAGGCCTATGCGCGGCGATCTCACGCGACCAGTCGTAACTGATGCCGAGTCGCTGCAACTGCCCGCGCATGTGCTTGATGTTGTCCTCGGTCCAATCGCGCGGATTCACCCCACGCTTGATCGCAGCCTGTTCGGCCGGTTGGCCGAAGCTGTCCCAACCGATGGGATGCAGCACGTTGAAACCTTGCAGCCGCTTGAACCACGAGAGCGCGTCGCCGATGGCGTAGTTGCGCACGTGGCCCATGTGCAGGAAGCCTGAAGGGTACGGCAACATTTCCAGGCAGTAGAATTTCTCGCGCGGATCGTCGCTTTTGGCTGCAAAGGCGCCCGCGTGGTTCCAACGCTGCTGCCACTTCTGTTCGATCTGTTCAGGAAAGTATTTTTCGTCCATAACGTTGTTCCAATCTTACACTTAACACGTTTTCAGCAAACCGCACAAAGCCAGGTCAAGGCTTAGCCCGGATTCTCTTGATTGTTTTTGCGTTGGAATCGCCGCCCCGCCAGATCACGCGCCTAAGCGCGGCGCAGAAGCGGCACCGTTAGGATGAGTTTGGTTGAATATCTACATGAAAACATTAGCCATGGATTTTACTGATCGGTGTTTACCTGTGTCAACGAATGATCTCAGCATCGCGAGATTCTTCAGATCCGCGCGGGGGTCGTCGTAGGGAGTCTCCAGTATGAAAGCTGCGTGCTTCAGTTTTGGATGCTGCGCCACGCGCCGTAATGCTTCGGCGCCGATGTGTCCTTCGCCGATGTGCCAGTGTCGATCGACGCGCGAGTTGTAGGCGGCACGCGAGTCGTTGAAATGGATCGCGCGCACGTTTTTGGTCTTCACCGTCTTTTGCACTCTTTGAATCAACGCTTCGAGTCCGTCTTCTTCTCGAATGTCGTAGCCGGCAGTGAAAGCGTGTGCGGTGTCGAGGCAAACGCCGAGTGGCAGCTCCGAACAGACGCGCATGATCTCCTGAAGATGCTCGAAGCGATGGCCGATGCAGTCGCCTTGTCCGGCCGTGTTCTCCAGGAGGATCTTTAGTAAACCCAACTCCAATCCTTCACACGCGATCTTCAGGCTTGCGGCGCACAACGCGATGCCGTCAGCTTCACAAGCGCCGCGCGCACTTCCCGGATGGACCACGAGATAATCAACGCCCAGCAGCAACGCGCGTTCGACTTCCTCGCGAAACGACTCGCGCGACTTTTGCAGCATCGCATCGTCTGCGGCGGCGAG
>JBIOVO010000016.1:0-35438 GCA_044867735.1 Pyrinomonadaceae bacterium
TTCGTAGTGCGAAGATGTGGTCCCGTTTGCGGAAGAAACTCAAGCGCCCCCATGCCTCGCTGTCCAACGTAACAGAGACGCTCGACTGCATTAAAGTTGCCGGCGGTTCTACCTTGTGTTGCTAACCACGCATCAATCAGCGTATTCCCGAACCTGTCGGGTAAAGAGTCCGCTAATAGCCCCGGTAATCCCCAGAAGGTAGAGCGGGGCAGCCCCGGAAACGTATAAATGGCATTGCTCAGCGGCATCATTAAGGGAGAGATCTCGATCTCACTTCGGGCAAAGTCATCGGTATATTGGAAGGCGGCATATTCCTGGCCTTCATCAAGTGATACAGCCCCGATTCTCTTGTTCCAAAGGCGGACCTCAGCAAGGGACATGATGATTTCAACCCCAAGACCACTTTTTGGATGAAGACTTTTCGACTTTTGAACCCGATGCCCTCTTTCTTCTTCTTCCCTGCAACTTCAGTTGCTCCACTGGACTAGTCGTTGGCGTTGGAAGGAATAGATCTAAGCGCTCTAACAAGCCCAGTGAGCGACAAGCTCGAATGAACGAAGTCAACTGTGTGGCGGCCGCGCCCGACTCAAGACGTTCCAAAGTTCGCTTTGAAATCCCAGCAATTCCTGCTAGTTGCGCTTGAGTAAGATTTCGCTCAAGCCTTGTCCGCGCCAGACGATCACCGATTTCCTTCAAGACGGATTCATCACTTAATGCTGTTAGTAGTTGCATAAGCCGTCACCCCTGACGAATTATAACCAAAAAGGCGACTTATTCGCCAATTACGGCGATTAATCCTTTAGTCGTCGTACTTGGCGAGTTAACCGCACATGCGAGCTGAATTCGCCGGAAATGACGATTTAACAGACGAGACTACACGGCTTTGCGCAAAAAGTCGTCGATAGTCCTTGTAGGCCTGCGTAGCAGGCGAAAGCATAAAGCCTGGGGCGCAAGCCCCAGGATCATTCAGCCAGCACGTAACAGCCCGTGACAACGGGCGACAGCGCAACGATTTGTGAAGCTTTCACCCGCTGCGCGGGCTCCGATCCTTATTTAATCTTGTTTCCTGGGGCTCACGCCCCAGGCTTTAGGCACACGCCTGCTTCGCAGGCTAAACCTGACTTTTTGTGCAAAGCCAGACTACACGGCTGAAACGCGACCGTTAAATAGAGGCAATCGCGGAAGCGGCTGATTGCGCTTTGAGCTAAAGCAGTCTGACGTGCGCCGGCAGCCTCTGAAACGATTTTCGCCTCTCTGACATTATAGTTAACAGAACGATCTGTTCAGGGTTCAACGGACCTCCAGCCGAGATTGCTCCCCCGCCAGGAGTCGACCTCAAAGCAGGCTCGTCCAGCGTTTTATCTTTGGTGGACAGCTAGGCAGCTCACTTGTTTCGTCCGCGTTAGCAACCACCTTTTATTTGAAACCTCATAGGTGTTAGACATGACTGTTGCCCATACTCTCAAAAGGTTTTCACCGTCTCTTTACCGTCTGCGTATTTTTGTAATCGTCATCGCGGTGGTCGCGCTGCCGTTTGCGGTTTATTACTTGTTGTACGTTCGCAGCCAAAGCGACTACTTCACTGATCGAAGTTTTAGAAAGCTGGCGACCATAAGCGGTCAGATCGGAACCAGGGTGGAAAGCGCCGCCCTGGTGTTCAGGAACACGAGTGACCGATTTATCAATCCGAACGTTGCAGATTCGATCACGTTCGACCCCGATCCGGCAGCCGAAAAAAAGAACTTCGCAAACCTGAAAGAAGTCTTCAAAAGGCTCAGAGGCGATCGGCAAATCACTCCGCTTAGTATTAATACGGAGCCGTGGGGAGCTAACGTTACAACCGGAATCGTCACCTTAAGTACTGTCAAGCAAGAGGGTGATTCATCATGGTTATATCTGGACTATGTGTTGGATGGCATCCAGGATAAGACGGTAATCAGGGTCAAGGCGAAGACCGATCTGAACCGGTTAATTCAACCATTTCTGTCAGGACGCGTTGGTTCGGACTACGATCAGTTCCAAAACATCCTGATCACGGAAAGCGAAACCGGACGTGTCATTTTTCAGCACGACACTACTGAGGTCCGTCTTGCTTCGCTCGACAAACTGCCTTCGTCAGAGGATCAAGCAAAGAAGATTGAGCTAAAGGACGTCGTGCAGATCAGCAACGTGAATGATGTCTCTTTAGCCGGCTCAAGCTACCGGCTCTTTTCTCACCCGCTGAAATTGTCTTTGCCTTCCAGTAATGCGGATTCATCAAACTCGAGCTGGATTACTAGTGGTCTAATCAAATCCAACTACTTTCAAACCGAAGCCTGGTCGCTGTCCATTCCCTACACGATTTTGATCATCGCCGGTTTCCTGGTTGCGTTGTTGGTATCTAGTTCGCCCTTCTTTAAGTTGGTGTTGGCTGGTCCAAAAGATCGATTCAGACCCAAAGATGTTTACGTCCTGATTTTTGCGCTGACTGTAGTGCTTGCCGTGGCCACCTGTTTCGGTCTGTACGGGTACGTTTACCAAACCGTCGAAGCTGAGATGGATGATCAAGTTAAGGTTTTGGCTTCACAGATTGAGACGAATTTCAACGAGGAGCTGATCCAGGCGCTGAAGCAACTCGACACCATTAGTCAGAATGGAGAGATCATTAAGACGCTTGAGGCGGAGAGAGAGAAACGCAAGAAAAAAGGCAGATGGGCGAGTCAGACTCAGTCGCAAGGTGAACAACAATTTGCTCACGCTCGCAGCGAGGTGGATCTGTATCAGCAAGGTAAAACAAACAAGACGAACATACTGCCTGAGATCTTAAAGTCTCCCAACACAACTTATCGGTACTTCGACTCGGCTGCCTGGATCGACGAAACAGGCATGCAACAAGCGAAGTGGAGCGTCAGGGGCTACAACACACAATTCATCAGTGCCGCTGGTCGACCGTATTTCGACAATATTCGCAAAGGTCGTTTCTATGAACTCGACAATCACAAGTTTTGGCTTGAACCGCTCGTTTCGAGAAATACCGGTCGAAATCAGGTTGAGATCTCGATGGCCAGTCCAAGCGAAAGATGGACCGTTGTCTTCGACATGAGGTTGATTTCGCTCATGGATACGGTGCTTCCGGCGGGCTACGGTTACGCAATCATCGAGAATCATGGCAAGGGCAAAGTGCTTTTTCATTCTGATGAAGCTCACCATCTAGGCGAATATCTGTTTCAGGAGTGTGAAGACAATCCTGAACTGGAGGCAGCCATCGTCGGTCGCAGCGATAAAGCGCTGACTGTTCGCTATCTCGGTGAAGATCACACTTTCTTCGTTACTCCAGTGAAAGGCTTTCCCGATTGGATCCTCGTCACGTTCAGGAATAAGCAGCCACTACGAAGCGTTTTCCTGGAGCTGCTCACCTCGGTCACAGTGCTGTTTCTGATCTATGGTTTCGTGATCATGGCGGGCTTTACTGTCTTCTACATTTTCAACGTAGTGAAGGAAAGAAGAGCGTGGCTCTGGCCGTCGGAGCAAAACGCTGGGATCTACGTACAATCGATCGTTCTGTTGTTTGCGCTGTCACTTGTCTCGCTGGTCCTTGTCATTCGGTGGCACGGAGAGAAGCTGGTTTGGTTAATTGCCGGCATCGGTTTATTCAGCGGCTTCGTGTATTTCGTAAACCTGCGCTGGGGCGTACATTCGCCGCTTTACAATTTAGGTTCGAGGCTGGTTAAAAGGTTCAAACGATACAACCGGCTTTACGTGGCGAACGCCAGTCTTCTGATGTTGCTGGTTGCAATACTGCCGGCGGCTTCATTCTTTAAGTACGCTTATGAATCCCAGATAACGCTGTTCATCAAGCACGCGCAGTACTCGGTCGCCAAGGCGCTTGCGAAGCGAGAAGAGCGGATTCGCAATCAATACGCCAACGTCAAATTCACAAGTGACCCCGGATCGAGGCGAGCAAAACCTGCAACCAGGGACGTCGACAAACCGGCAACCAACGGCGCTGAAGTGGAGAAGAACAAGCGCGACCACTTTGTCCGAAATCGATTGGCGGAGCAGTGGGATGTTTACGACAACTTCTTTTTTAAGACTAACCATGACGGCCCTGCCGCAGGGCACGAAGGCCTGGAAGTTTGTCAACTCGGTTTGCTTGCGAAGCTGAGCCGGATTCTTCCTCTATCGAATCAAGCCAGCATCGAGCGACGTGGGCTTCTGGAAAACACTTTCGTCGGCGGCGTAGGAAAATGGGAGCCTGCCGGAAGGGGAAGGCTGGCGCTTCACCTTGAGGAGGATGGAGCGGTATTAGCCTCGCATTTGAATACTACAGTTCCGCTACTCGGCATTCCGGGATTTGCGGCGATTGCGATTCTTCTTCTGCTCGTTCCGCTATTCCTGTTTGTCAACTACATCATTCGAAAAGTGTTTGCGCTCGACGTGCAAAAGCCCGCCAGCCACTCGTTGAAGAAGCTCTTGAGTGAAGGAATCGATCGCAATGCTTTCGTCGTCGTGAATGCACCTTTTGTAGAAAAGATACCGCTTAACGGCGGCAACCTCTATCTGAAAGCTCTGCCCAGCATAGCGACGTCTTACAATTGGGCCGATACTTTCGACTATGCAGCGGCGGATAACGCGGCGGTAATCGCATTGGACCACTTCGATTACCGGAAGGACGACCCTCAGACCAATCGGCAAAAACTGAAGCTGATGGAGAATTTGTTAGCAAAGGATCGAAGGTTATTGATCTTCTCGTCCGCGGAGTTTTCAGAGTATTCGTTCTCGAAGGGCGAAAACGGACAGGCAAACGGCGACTACGATGACGCGGCGCGCCGCGCTGGAGTAGTAATCAGTGACTTCTTCACTGAATACGCCGAGGACACTGACGACGGCGACGACTTCAAGCAAATAGTCGATCAGCTAAAAGATCAAATCCCGCCCGAAGGCGTCGAGGGCCGATCGAAGAAGGAGATCGGTGAACTATTTGACACGCTTTATGCGGAATGTGCGCCGAGAGAGCCACTTCAGCGCGTCGCGATGAAGTTACTCTCGCTGGGAGGCTTTATTACCATGAGCCGGAAAGAACTCATGGAGCGAATCCTCAATCAGGCGTCGCCTTACTACACGTCTATCTGGAATTCTTGCTCGGCAGGCGAGAGACAGACACTTTGTCATTTGGCCCAGGACCGGCTGCTGAGTCATCGCGATCCGGATCTCGGGCCGCTGCTGAGACGAGAACTGATCGTTAGAGAGCACGACCTGCATCTGTTCAATGACAGCTTCCGGCAGTTTGTTAAGTCATCTGATAGAGCCGCCATTGTGGACGAACATGACAAGGAAGCCCAGCGGGGTAGTCTGTGGCAAACTCTGAAGTTTCCAATCCTGGTGGTTATGGTCGCCATTGCGGCGTTCCTGTTTCTCACGCAACAGGATCTCTACTCTCGTTCGCTTGCACTCATGACCGGACTGACGACGCTTATTCCGGCCGTGTTTAAGGTGGCTTCGATGTTTCACAGCGATTCGGGCAGCCGGCCGCCGAGCTAACGTCTCGTATTGTCCCTCTGTGGTGTTCTACTAGTGAGGGGAGATCAAATTGGGCTTTCTCACGCAAAGGCGCAAAGGCGCAAAGTTATGACCTGCGGCACCGGAGGTCTTCCTTTGCGACTTTGCGTCTTTGCGTGAGAAGTCTTAATTTGACCCCTATCAAACCTCAGGAGGCCCGGCATGCAAGACCTGCGTTACGCTTTCCGCAAGCTCGCCCAGCGACCCGGTTTCACGATTGTTGTGGTTCTCATCCTTGCGCTTGGCATCGGCGCAAACGCCGCGGTTTTCTCGGTGGTCAACTCCACCGTCCTGGCGCCGTTGCCTTACAACGAGTCTGACCGTCTCGTCGTCATCAAGGAAACAAATCCGATCAAGGCAACCGAGCCGGACAGCGTCTCACCAGGAAACTTCCTGGATTTACACACTCAAGATTCAATCTTCGAATCAGTCACCGCGTGGTACGACACCGTCTCAACTCTCCAAACGGATCAGAGCGTCGAGCAACTAACGTCGGCTCAAGTGTCGGTAGACTTTTTTAAGGTATTGCGCACGCAACCCGCACTCGGAAAGGTCTTTCAACCCGGCGAGATTTCCGGCGCGGCCTTCGAAAACAGTCGATTTGTGAGCGGCGATCGCCCGGTGGTGATCAGCGACGCGTTGTGGCGCCGTAACCTGGCAGCGGATCCGAACGTGATCGGAAAGAAGATCACGATCAATCGAAACGAGTGGGAAGTGATTGCCGTCATGCCGCCCGACTTCGCGATGCCGCGAAGAGAGACCGAACTGTGGCTTCCCTGGGACATCGCTCGTACCTACAGTACCGCGCGCTTCCCTCAGGGACCGCCGCGCGACTGGCGTTTTTTGAGAACGCTCGGCCGGCTCAATCCGAACGTCACGCATACGGAAGCGCAGTCGCGGCTCTCGTCTTTCTACAACGGTTTGGCGGAACGTCACCCGGCGACGAATCGCGGGTGGAGTGCGTCGACGATTCCACTCTACGAAGAGGTAGTCGAATCGAGTCGTCTCATTCTGTTTGTACTACTCGGCGCGGTCGTGATGGTCTTGCTACTGGCATGCGCAAACGTTGCCGGGCTCGTGCTGGCCCAGTCCGCGCATCGTCAACGTGAGTTTGCTTTGCGACTGGCATTGGGCGCCTCGCGCGGGCGGCTGATTCGTCTACTACTGACCGAGAGCTTCGTGCTGGCATTGATTGGTGGAGTTTTCGGCATTACGGTCGCGTGGCTTGCACTCGACGCGTTACTGTCGCTGGCGCCGTTGGATACGCCGCGTCTTGGTGAGGTGCGCATGGACGGTCGCGTCCTGGTGTTTGCGTTGCTCTTGTCAGTTGGAGCCGCCATTGTCTTCGGACTGCTGCCGGCATTGAAGATATCTACTTCAAACCTCTCAGCCGCATTAAAAAATGCAGGCACCAAAGGCCTCGCTGCGGTCGCGGCGAATCTACGGCTACGCAATGCGCTGGTTGTTGCTGAAGTCTCGCTCGCCCTGGTTCTGATCACGTGTGCCGGTCTATTTGTTCGAAGCTTTGTGCATCTGTTGTCAGTCAATCCCGGTTTCGACTCGCAGAATCTTCTGACCATGCACATAACTCTCGACAGCGCCACTTACGACCGGCGGGCTGTTGAGTACTATCGACAGCTGATCGGACGAATCGAATCAGTTCCGTCGGTCGCTTCGGCGGCAGCGGTGACTACGCTTCCGATGAGCGACGTCGGCGTTGATTTCACCCGTCCCTATTGGCGCGCTGGCGAGCTCGAGCCGAAGGGCGACGGCGAGAAGGTGGCGGTTCGCATGGCGACACCCGGTTATTTCAAGACGATGGGAATTCCGTTGCGCGAAGGACGGAATTTCGACGAACACGATCGCAGAGAAACCGCTGCCGTTATGATCGTCAATAAGAGCATGGCGGAAAAAGTCTGGCCCAATGAGAGTCCGGTCGGAAAGTTATTGATGCTCGATTACAACCGCGGCAAGTACGCATATCAAATCGTCGGCGTCACGGACGACTTGCGCTACTACGGGTTGAAAAAGGAACCGGCGCCGGAAGTTTTTATCCCACATGCTCAGAATGCGTACTTGCCGATGAACGTCGTGGTGCGTACAACTTCCGACCCGGCGCGGCTGGTTGAGACTATCAAGGCGCAGGTTCGTGGACTTGATGCGACGCAGCCAGTGAGCAACGTGATCACGATGGACCAACTGGTATCGCGTTCAGTGGCGACTGACAGGTTCTCGATGTGGTTGCTCGGGTTGCTTGCTTCGCTGGCGCTCGTGCTTGCGACGACGGGACTGTTTAGTTTGCTGTCGTACTTTGTTAGTCAACGCACGCACGAACTGGCGGTCAGAGTTGCTCTCGGTGCGCAGCAACGTGACATCTCGAAACTGGTTCTTGGACAGGGAGCGGTGCTTTTGAGCATCGGTCTCGGGATTGGGTTGATCGCGTCGTTCGTTTGTACGCGGTTCTTGTCGAGTCTGTTGTTTGGGGTTGGGGCGACGGATCCGTTGACGTTCTTGAGTACGCCGGCGTTGCTTGGATTCATTGCGCTGCTTGCTTGTTACATTCCGGCGAGAAGGGCGACACGGGTTGATCCATCAGAGGCATTAAGGGCGGAGTAGGAATTACCCGCGCAAAGACGCAAAGGCGCAAAGTTATGACCCTCCGGGCAGCCGAAGGTCTTCCTTTGCGCGTTTGCGTCTTTGCGCGAGTAATCTTAAGTCAGAACTTTTTAGCCCAGGCGACGGTTGGGTCCACCCACTCGATCATCGGGCGGTAGATGAATCCGTGTCGCAGCCCTGTGCGGAGTTGTGTCTCTTCGTATTCGCCGATTCCCGTTGCGTCAGCGCGATAATGCTCACACGTACCGGCAACATCGCTCTGTTCGTAGATCGAGAGCACATTGCCGTGCAGGTCCACAAGTTTGAGCATGTCGGCGGCGTTAGCAGAACACCCGGCGATAAATACAAAGTTCAGGTCGCGATTCTTCAAGTAGGTGGAAACGAGCATCGCGATAAACGATCCCTGAGATGCACCAACGACGGTGATGTGCCTTGGCGACACTCCCGTCTTCATCAAAATACTGATCTGCGCGGCGATCTTCTTTGCGTACTCCTCAACTTCAGTACCCTTAGGACGCTGTTCACTCATCACCAAAAAGCCACGTTTCTTGAACGTGTCGAGTATCTGGTCATACTCATAAAACCCGTACTGCGGACTGTTCGGTCGCCGCCCGTTTTCGACGATTCTTCCGTGCAGGTAAAACAAGTAACGCGACGTGGAATCATTTTTCTGTGCGTGGTTCGACGCAGATCTCGCCAGGACTTTGTTCACGTGGTCCATCGTAGCGAAGCCGTGACTGTGCACGCTGTAAATTCTCTCCGGCGCGAGTTGATTCTGCTTCAACCACTTCGCAAAGAACGACATGATCGGAATCCGGTTCTTCGGCGGGAATGGCGCTCCTAGGTCGAAGTAAAAGAGATCACCCTGAAACAGGATCTTCTCCCGCGGCGCGTAGAGGACGAGACTTTCTTCCGTATGCGGGTTTGGCCCGACGTTGATCAGTTCTACTTTGCGGGCCCCATCCGTGACGACACGCCTCCGCGCGATCGTCTCGATCTTCGCGGTGCGCGGACTGCGCGAGAGACGGTCGGCCACCAGCGTGTTGCTGGCCGAGGCCATCTTTTCAAAGAAGCGCTTGTTGCCTGGCGTCGTCAGAATCGTCGCGCCTTCGGCTATAAACGCGCGTGCGCCGCCTGAGTGGTCGCTGTGGTAGTGAGTGACGACGAGATACTTAATCGGCTTGTTGGGAATCCTCTCCTTCATCCTTCGAATGGATTCTTCCGCCAAAGCCGTGCTGCCGCGTTGATTATCAGCGGGAATGCTGGTGATCGAAGGATGTGAAGCCGGCGCCTCAACCGCCATGATGAAATCCTTGAACTCCACGAACATCACCGTAAAGCTGCCGACTTCCATCACGTTCACCCCTTCGGCTGCCGTCACGATGTCTTCACTTCGGCCGACCAGGCTTCTGAGATTTTCAGGCAATTGAAACGTCTCTTCCGCAGTTTGCTGCGGAAACTCGGGCAACTTGAAAATCTCATTAGCCTCCGGCGTGTTCGCCGTCATCACGACATTTACTGCCATCGCCTCATTGCCGGCGACTTTGATCGTGTGGCGAGTCGGCGCCCATCCGAGTAGTGGATCCTGGCGATAGCCCGCATAGGTGTACTCGATCAACGTGTCTCCCAGAGTTGGAAAGTCGATCTGGTACTCAAACTTCGACAGCAGGTTCGTCCGCGCATCGAAGAACAGTTTGAGAGCGGTCTTCTCACCCGCCGGCGTGAAAGAAATGATGTTGTGCTGACGCCCATCGTATTGTGTTGGCGCCGCTCCCAAATCCTGCTTTGACGAACTTCGATTCGCTTCCAGCAGCAGCATATGCGGGATGCGGCGACTGATCTTCACGCGTTCGTTAGCTACCGACGGATTGCGTCTGGTGAATTTCGCCTGGGCCAGGAAGTCTCCCACGTTTCGATCCTGCCCATCGTAGAGCCATCTTCGCCAACGTACGTTTTGACCACCCTTATCCGTGCGATGCTCGAAGGCCAGTTTTTCCCGCGACGGAAACGCAACGAGGGTTTCTGCGTAGGCTTCAGTGCTCTGTTGCGCGGATGCATACCCTTGCGACTCCGCAGACGCGTGCTGCTCGCCTACACCTTTCATCGTTATCGAAGCGAGCTGTTGCAACTGGTTCTCACCACCAAGTGCCTGAAGCGCTTCATCAAGCACGCAGCGACCACAGTCGTCACTATCGGGGTTCAGCGTTTTTGTGTGCCCGGACAAATCTGTGTAATCTGTGGAAACCAGGCCACAGATAACAAACACTAAAACGATGCCAAGTTTGCGAACGCTCACTCGACGTTGGTTGCCACTCAACATCAAAAGATCCTTTCAGAAATTCGTTCTCGGTTACGATTCCTACGCGCCATCGTTTTCATCCGCGGGCGAAGACATGATCCTCCGGCACCTGCTTGGTTCCGATAAGATGAGCGGGTTCTATGTCGACGTCGGCGCGTTTCATCCGACGCTCTTTTCAAACACTTACTTCTTTTATCTAAACGGCTGGCAAGGCATCAATGTCGAAGCCCGGCCTGGTAGTAAACAACTGTTCGATCGAATTAGACCCAGAGACGTCAATCTCGAAGTCGGCGTATCGCGCGAGCGTGGCTCGATGACTTACTACTTCATCGCCGAAGACTCGCCGATGAACAGTTTCTCGCCGGAGTTTCTGCGGCAGATCGAGATGCTCGAACACGTCCACTCGGAGATCTCGATTCCAATGCTTCCGCTCGCCGAAGTCCTGGATCGTCATCTGCCGCCGAACCAGACGATTGACTTTATGAATGTTGATGTCGAGGGACATGATTTCGAAGTACTTGAATCAAACGACTGGAAGCGTTTTCGGCCGAAAGTGATCGTCGTCGAAGACGAACAGCTCGTCGCCAACGACTCTCAAATCGTGCGTATGATGCAAGGGCATGGTTATGAACTCTGCGCTCAGAACGTGATCATTCTCGACAAGATCAACGAATACTTCCTCATCGACAGAACAAACTGTTGACGCGATGGCCCCAGCACCCGAAGTAATAAGCGAGATCTATCCGGAGCGAGTTTCAAAGCGCAAGCTTCCCGTCAACTTCGACGAGGACCATCTCAAACTCTTCGGCCTCGATCTCGAAAGAACAATTCCAGCCAGCCAGTTAGTGCGGCTAAAAAACGTCCGCGTCAGTCGCGAAGGAATCTTCTTCAAAGGAACGAAAATCCTGCCGGAATCGTTCGCGTTTCCCTGGCTCGTGGAAGAGTGGAAAACCCGGACCATCCTAAAAGTCCTGACCGCCAATTATCTTTTTCGAAAACGACGCCGCATCGATAAAGAGATTCTCTGGATCACTGACTACTGGAGCACCGGCTACTTCCACTGGCTTACAGATGCGCTGACGCGCCTTTTTGCCGTCCGTAATCAATTGAGCAATCACGTCTTGATACTGCCTGCAGGATACGAGAAACGCGATTTTGTGACCTCATCTCTGCGAGCTTTTGGAGCAAACGACGTGAGCTTCATCGGAGAAAACGACACGCTCGAGTGCCGCAGCGTCTTGATGGCGACTCACACGGCGCCGTCAGGTCACTTCAATGATGAAGCGATTTCCGGAGTCCGAAATGTTCTTTTGTCGGCATTTGGCGACGCGGATTATCAAGGGCCTGGCGAAAGGCTGTTCATCAGTCGCAGACGTGCCGGCAAGCGGCGCATCGCAAACGAAGACGAGCTCGGGCCGGTTCTTTCGCAGTTCGGATTTCAAACTGTCTGCACGGAAGATCTTTCGTTCGAACAACAGGTTAAGATCTGTTCACGTGCTCGCTACGTCGTGTCGAATCACGGCGCCGGACTTACAAACGCGATGTTCATGAAGGACGGCGGCGGTTTGCTTGAGTTGCGACACCAGTGGGATCGCAATCGCAATTGCTTCTTCGTGATGTCGTCGTCGCTCAAGATGAATTACTTCTATCTCAGATGCCGGCCGCAGCAACACCACGCCGATCCGCATACTGCGGATCTCATCGTTGACCCGGATGAACTTCAGAAGACTTTGAGTTTGCTGGTGGCATGACTGAAAGAATTTCGCACGCAAAGGCGCAAAGACGCAAAGGTAAGACCTGCGGAAGCCGAAGGTCCGAACTTTGCGTCTTTGCGCCTTTGCGTGCGAAAGTTTTTCCGATCCAAAATATTAATTCATGGCTCTACTTGTTCCGATGCCCTTCGCTCCAACCATCCAATTTCAGAATTTGAATCGAGTTTAGATTTTTGATTCGCATCTCTTGCAGATCGCGATCGCACGATCAAGCTAAACTCAATCACGCCCACACTGTCGCCGATCCACCTGATCTAACTTGCCGATTGGAATAGCCATTGCCTCACATTACAGACGACCCAACTCGTCTCCAAAGTTTTGCACAAAAGTACAAAACTTCATCTGCGTTCTCCGGGCCGTCATCGCTTCAACAAGTCAAAGAATTGCATAAACGACAGGCCATCGGTCGTTAAGAGGAGGATGCATATGATCAAAGCAACGAAAGTTGTGACGCTGATCGCAGCTCTGCTCGCATGTCTGTGCAGCACTGCGTTGGCACAAACTTCAGGATCCATCTCAGGTGAAGTAAGGGATGAAAAACAGGCCGTGATCACCGGTGCCACGGTGACCGTGCGTAATATCTCGACCAACGAGACACGCACTGCACAGACAAACGCCGACGGTCGTTATCACATCGCCAGCGTGCCGGTGGGAGCTTACGAGATCACCGTCGAGAGCACTGGCTTCGCCAAACATCAACAATCGGGAATCACATTGGCCTTGAATCAAAGCGCCGTTGTTGACGTCACGATGAAACCGGGCGCGGTCCAGGAAGTCGTCAACATCGTCGAGAACGCATCGATGTTGAATACTTCAACCTCCGAAGTCGGCACGCGCTTCGACGAAAAGCGACTTGCAGAGTTGCCGCTCGCAACTACACGCAGCGTTTACAACATCGCTTTGTCTGCTCCGGGTGTCAGCCAGTTGAACTCCGGACAGAGCGCCTTCGCAGGTGGAACAAACTTCTCCTCCAACGGCGGGCGAACTCGTTCAAACAATTTCATGATCGATGGTCAGGACAACAACAACTTCGGCGTCGCCGGTTCGACGATCCCGTTGAATAATCCCGATGCGATTCAGGAAGTCAGACTGGTGACGAACCAGTTCAGCGCCGAGTATGGCCGCAATTCGAGCGCGGTTTTCAATGCGATCACGCGTAGCGGATCGAATGACTATCACGGCTCGGGCTTCTGGTTTCACAACGACAACGCATTGAACGCTTGCAGCAACGTGCAAAAGGCCGGCACCAATGGTTTCTGTAATCCCAACTCAACAGATCCGTTGCGACGTAAGGCGCCGTTCCGCATCGAGAATCAGTCGGGTGGCACGATTGGTGGTCCACTTAGCCTGCCGCGTCTCGGTGAAGGTGGTCCATCGATCATCAACGGCAGGGATCGAACGTTCTTCTTCTTTGCCATTCAGCGCTGGTGGGATCGTCAACTCGGTATCGGCCAGGCTTTGAACGGTGCGCCGACTGCCGAAGGCAAGGCGATCATTAATGCCGCCGCCGGCGACTTGCCACAGGTGCGCGCCCTGCTCGACTTTCTGCCGGCCGCTGCGACTCCGTTGAATCAAACGGTGCGTTTTGTTCGCAACGGACAAACGTTTGTGGTTCCGGTTGGATCGCTAACCGGCGCACAATCATCAACCTACGATGACTGGCAGACGTCGATCCGCATCGATCATCGTTTTGGCGACAACCACAGTCTCAACGGACGTTACCTGTATCAGGATGCCGGCGCCTTAGGCAGCATTCCCGGAGTCGCTGCTTCACAGATCACGCCGCCGGGATTCTCTTCAGCCGTACCGGCTCGTACGCAAGGTGTGAATCTGCAATTCACGAGCGTGCTCACGCCAAACTGGATCAACGAAGTGCGTGGTGCATTCCTTCGCAGTGCTTCGGCAACGAACGCGCTCGATCCGCGTTCCGCGTTGATTCCTTCGATCGAGGTCGTGGAACTTGGTCTACAAGGGTTTAATGCTGGTCCAACCCGCACGGCGATTGGGCTGGGTGTGAATCTGCCGCAGAACCAGGTGAGAAATACTTATCAACTGCAAGACAATGTTTCTTACACCAATGGCAATCACGCGTGGAAGTTTGGTGTCGACATTCGTCGTAACCAACTTCACCAACTCTTCAAACCAACTACGCGCGGTCTGCTCGAGTACGCGTCGCTCGATTTTCTCGTCAAGGATTTCGCAACCCGTGCAAACATCAACAAAGACTTGCCGGGAACCGCAGCGGTTCTTCACAACGACTGGCACGATTTCTTCTTCTACGGCCAGGATGAGTGGAGGATTAAGCCAAACTTCACGTTGACGCTCGGACTGCGATACGAAAACGCAGGCCAGCCGATTGGAGATCTGGTCGACTTCAATCAGCCCGTGCTGGCGGCTTTCAACAACGATCCGCGCTTCGTGCTCCGGCCGGTACCGGGTCGTGACAACAACAACTTCCAGCCGCGTCTTGGTTTCAACTGGAACCCGCAAACGCGTAGCGACGGAGTTTTAGGTTGGCTGACCGGCGGCGACAAGTTGGTGCTGCGTGGTGGTTACACGCGCACTCACGACTACGCTTACACAAACATCGCGCTCAACATCTGGAGCTCGTTCCCGTTTGTGGCCGCGGTATCGTCGTTCCCGACAGTGCCGGCAGTTAATCTTGGCGGTAACACGGTGAATGTCATTGCCAATGGGTTCACGGCTCTGCAAAATCCGCCGTTCGATCCGAACACGGTGAACCGAACGATCGTCGACGAGGATTTCCACATGCCCGTCTATGATTCGCTCAGTTTCGAAGTGCAGCGTGAGTTTACGCGCGACCTCGTGTTGCGTGTTGGTTACGTGGGCACGAAGGGAACCAGTTTGTTTGAATCGGTTGACGCCAATCCGACTCGCGTTGGCTGCACGGTCGCTAACGCGGCGAATAACTTCTGCCGCACGATACCGAACCAGGGACCGACGCGCCTGCGCACAAACTCAGGCATGTCGATCTACCACTCGCTGCAAACCAGTCTCGAAAAGAGATTGAGCAGTGGTTTTAGTGCTGGTCTGCACTACACCTACAGCACGTTCATCGACACGATGTCTGAGATCTTCAATGTGTCGTCCGGTGAAATTGCTGTCGCACAAGACTCGTACAATCGCCGCGCAGACCGCGCCCGATCGAGCTTCGATCGTCCGCATCGTCTCGCGGGGAACTTTGTTTACGAGCTGCCCTACTACCGCGATCAGAAAGGCCTTACTGGTCACGTTCTCGGTGGCTGGCAGCTCAACTCGCAGTTCTCGTTGCAGAGTGGTTCGCCATTCACGCCGTTGAATGGTTCGGATCCGGCCATCGCGCTCGCGAGCATCTCTTCGCTCGTCGGCAACGCGATCAGGCCAAACGTGAACACGACGCTCGATCTTTCGTCGATGAGCGTTGAAGAGATACTGCAAGCCGGCGGTAGCTCGTTGTTCCGCACTATCACGGTTGCGCAGCGTGTTGGTAACGCAGGACGAAACAGCCTGCGCTCCGACGGAATCAACAACATCGATTTCGGGATCTTGAAGAACACGCGGATTGGAGAAAATCAGCGCTTGCAACTCCGCGCAGACTTCTTCAATTTCACTAACTCTCGAGACTTCGGTATCCCGAACTCGATCGTTACGTCAGCCAACTTCCTGAACCAGTGGGGAACTGACGGAGGCAACCGTCGCATTATCGTCGGGTTGCGTTACGTCTTTTAACCACGGGTGTAAATCTGTGGTTAAATGTCATTCGTTATGACGGCTCTGCGGTCGCTACTCGTGCTCCTGCTGCTCACGTCTATGTTGTGGGCTCAGGAGCCGAGTGCGGTCGAGGTGGTCAAGTCGAGTTGGAGTAAGGTTCGCATCGGCTGGGAGCGTGATCCGTTTGGCGGGCCACTCGAAAACTTCGACGAGATGCGTTCGCGCACACGAAACGAACGACGCATCGCGCAGGGTGGCGGCGAGAGAGCGAAGCGAGAAGCAAAGGCCGATGAGGCCAATATCGCGAAGCAGCGAGAGAAGGCGCCGCCGAAGTACTACTTCATCTACAAAACCAGGATCAAAAACAATCACACGTCGGCGATCACACAACTCGACTGGGATTATGTGTTCTTCGAGCGCGGCACTGAGAATGAAGTGGGCCGGCAGGAGTTCACTAGCGACGAACAGATCGGTCCTGGTAAGACGAAGGAGTTAACTGTCACCATCACCTCACCACCGGCACGCACCGTCAGCGTTACTTCTCTAAATCTCGAAGAGCGCGACCGCCTCTCGGAGAAGATAATTCTGATCCGCATCAAGTACGCCGACGGCCACATCTGGCAACGTTAGCCACAAAAAAGACACAAGGCACAAAAACAACATTGGAAGGTTCTGTTCGAGGCAGGTTGTAGATGAATTTAGCACAGTAGAATAGAGCAGGTCAGGAAGAGGGGCTTGCCCCCGCCCTGACGTCAGATCTATTCTTCAGTTACAGTCAAGCTTAACTCACGGAGCTTCCTCATGACTAAGAAGTGGACCAATCTCAACCTATCTGGCGTCTTGCATTATGTGACAGGCAATGTGGTGAATCGCATCTCAATCTTCAAGAGCGAAGCATGCTGTCTGGCGTTTCTTAGTGTGCTTGCAGGGCTCCTGCGGGAATGGCCTTGCAAGTTAATTGCGTTTGTCCTCATGCCCGACCATTTTCATCTAATCGTGAATCCGCGAGACGGAAGAATTAAGGAATTCACTGGTGCGCTCAAAAGCCTCACTACCGCAAAGATTGTCAATATCAGCAGAGATCCACGATTTTGTAGACGAGTGCCCGACAAAGATGGTTCGAAGTATCGAGTGTGGCAACAGAGTTTCAAAGCATTACCGCTCTGGAGCCTTTGGATGATTCGGCAGAAGATTGATTATGTTCATGCTAATCCTGTGAAGGCGCGATTGGTAAGTTCAGCTAAGGATTATCCTTGGACCAGCTTCAGAGCCTTTTACCTTGGTTCACATGAGCCTCTTTCTATTGATCAGGATTGGTGGTGGAGTGATGAGCCGAGGGAGCGGGGGCAAGCCCCTCTTCCTGACTGCACTATTCTGAGCGTCTCTTAGTCTTCTCAGAATCTTCTCGATCCGGGTTTTCATCTGGGTAATCTGTGGATAAAATTCCTTAACAATGCGCTACCGTGAAATTCCCCCAGTGGCTCCGCTCAGTCGTGTCGTCGAGTGTTTTTGGACGCTGGAGGGGGAGGCCGCGGGGCCGTCGAGTCCGGAGAGGATTCTGCCGGATGGGTGTGTGGAGCTGATCCTCAACTTCGGTGCCGCGTTTGAGCAGCACTGCGTTGATGGGCCACGGTTGCAGCCGCGGAATTTTCTGGTTGGTCAGATGACCGGGCCGATCATGATCTCACCGACTGCGCGCGTGGAGTTGTTGGGGATTCGTTTTCATCCCGGTGGCACGTTGCCCTTTCTCCGTTTTCCGCTCCACGAGATGACGGACCAAATCGTGGAGCTAGGCAGCCTGTCGGGCAGGCTCGAACGCGATTTGATGCAAGTCACCTCCGAGTCTTTTTTGCTGTCAGAGCGAGTCAAAGCAGTTGAGACTTTACTCACCAGGTATCTTACCAACGACAAGCGCGACTCGTGGCTGATCGCTCTCGCAGAACGGATCGTCGACTCTCGCGGACTCGTTTCAGTGGACCAGCTCGCGAACGATGCGGGAGTCTCGAGTCGCCAGTTGGAGCGACGTTTCCTGCGTGAGGTTGGCGTTGGACCAAAACTACTGGGACGCATCATCAGGTTTCAACAGGTGTTCCGGGCGGTAGAGCACTGTAACTCGGCGTGGGCGGAGGTTGCGATCGAGTGTGGTTACTACGATCAGGCGCATTTGATCCGCGACTTCAATCAGTTTGCGCAACAGACGCCGGCGGTGTTGTTTTCGAGTCAGAGTGCGTTGACGGAGGCGTTTACGAGGAAGGCGAGGAGGTCGGATTTTTACAATACGAGCGATATACGGGTTCTGTAGTCTGCAAAAGATCTCACGCAAAGACGCAAAGGCGCAAAGGAAGACGCAAAGGAGACCTGACGAATGCTCGCACTCATTTTAGCGGTCCTGGTGGTAATACCGTTTCAACAACCAACGCTGGCCGATGTTTCATGGATCGCGGGCGACTGGCAAACGGCGCCCGGTGGCAGAGCGCAGACTGAAGAACACTGGACGCAGGTTGCCGGTGCATCGATGATGGGCATGAGCCGCACGGTGGCCGGTGAAAAGACCGTGGAGTTTGAGTATCTGCGAATCGAGCAACGCGCGGATGGTGTTTACTACGTCGCGCATCCCAAAGGTCGCTGTCCCGGAACGGACTTCAAACTAACTCGCGCCTCCGCAAGCGAAGCCGTCTTCGAAAACCCACAACACGACTTTCCGAAACGCATTATCTATCGCAAGGGCGCGGATGATTCATTGACGGCGAGCATCGATGCCGGCGAGGGAAGCAAGGCGATGTCGTTCGCGTTCAAGAAGATGAAGTAAACCTTTAGACAGGATTACAGAATTTAACAGGATGAAGAAAACCATCATGTAAAATCTGTCAAAACTGTCAAACACCAAGAATTGCTTTCGCGATCGTGAAGTAGATAATCAGGCCCGTCGCATCGACGAGCGTGGTGATTAGCGGCGCCGAGAGCACCGCGGGATCCATACCGACGCGTTGCGCGAGAATCGGTACCAGCGATCCCACCGTCGTTGACCAGACGCATATAGCAAACATCGTGACTGACACCGTCAACGCTAGTGGCAAAGACGCTCTCCAAAGCAGCGCCTGTCCGAACGCGATCGGCGCGACCATCAAACCCACCAGCATTCCCGTAGTCGCTTCACGCAGGGCAACGCGCCAAGCGTGACGCACACCGAGCTCGCCCAGCGCGAGACTGCGAATCACCGTCATCACTGTCTGGGCTCCGGCATTGCCGCCCGTTCCGATCAACAGCGGAATAAAAAACGTGAGCGCCACAACCGCCGCCAACTCGCTCTCGAAACGATGCAACACGGCGCTCGTGAGTGTTCCCGCGACGAACAGCAGCAACAACCAGCCAATGCGCTTTCGCACGACGCGGAAGATCGGATTATCGAAATAAGGCTTGTCCAACGCGCCCGGCTCAACCGCCGCCATGCGTAGCAGGTCTTCCGTCTGCTCTTCGATCAGAACGTCAATCACATCGTCAACGGTTACGAAGCCGACCACACTGCCATCCTGCTCAAGCACTGGCACGGCGAGTAAGTTGTACTTTCCGATCTTCTGCGCGACTGCTTCCTGATCGTCGAGCGCATTCACCGTCACCGGTTTGCGTCGAATGATCGCCGACAACGGCCGGTCGAGTTCGGCCATGACGAGATCTCGCAGCGACACCGCACCGACCAGACGATCAGTTTCGGGGTCCATGATATAGCACGCGTAGATCGACTCCTTTTCGCGCGCTACGGAGCGAATTTGTTTCAACGCGTCGCCGACGGTCATCTTCGGATCGAGCCGCACAAACTCCGTCGTCATGATCCCGCCCGCAGTGTGGTCGGGATACTGAAGCAGGTCCTCCAACTCGGCGCGCACTTCCGGACTCAGCTTCGGCAGTACACGGTGCCGATCGTGAACCCCCATTCTTTGAATGATGTCGGTACGTTCGTCGGCAGACAGTCCTTCGAGAATCGCAGCGGTACGCTTGGGCTCGAGGTGTTCGAGGATCGCGGCGCGGCGACGCATCGTCGGTTGATCGCAGAGTTCGATACAGCGCGCGAGCGGGAGCATCGAAACCACGGCGGCGGCTTCGGCGAGAGTGAGTTGATTCAGTAACTCGGCAAGATCTTCAGGCGGCAGATCCGCGACTTCAGAACCGATCCCAACGAAACTCTCATCCAGGCGAAGCTGGATGCGTTCCAGTAACTGCTGAAGATCTTTCGAGGTGGGCATTGAAGAAAGATCAGTCCACAGATTACGCCGATTGATCTGTGTAATCTGTGGATGGATTTAACGATGCCTGTGCGGCCGCCAAACGCGCGACCGGAACGCGGAATGGCGAACAACTCACGTAGTCGAGTCCGATCTCGTTGCAGAATGCGATCGATTGCGGATCGCCGCCGTGCTCGCCGCAGATGCCCACTTTGAGCTCCGGCTTCACACTGCGTCCACGCTCCGCGCCGAGCCGGACAAGCTGTCCGACGCCATCGCGATCGAGCACCTGGAACGGATCGTCTCGCACGATCTTTCGTTCGATGTAGTTTGGGAGAAAACGGCTTGAGTCGTCGCGACTCAATCCAAACGTCGTTTGCGTTAGATCGTTTGTGCCGAACGAGAAAAACTGCGCGTGCTTCGCGATGCGATCGGCCATCAACGCAGCGCGCGGCAATTCGATCATCGTTCCCACGAGATACTCGATCGTCATGCCGTGCTCGCCCATCACCTGACGCGCTACTTCGTGGATCAGTTCTGCCTGTTGCCGCAACTCTTCACTAAGCGAAACGAGCGGCACCATGATCTCGAGTTCGACTTTCTTTCGCTCGCCCTGCACTTCGCACGCTGCTTCGAAAATCGCGCGGCACTGCATTCGTGTCACTTCGGGAAACAGCAGCCCCAGACGACAACCGCGGAAACCGAGCATCGGATTCGCCTCACGAATGCGATTCACCTGGCGTAGCAATGCACGTTTGTGATCGATCTCGTCGAGTACCTGATCCATGTCAACCAATGAACCCGCACCCTTCAACTTCATTTTCAACTCGGCGAGCTCGCCGCCGAGTTCCTCCGCGTTTGGAAGAAACTCATGCAGCGGCGGATCCAGCAGACGAATCGTGACCGGAAGTCCGGCCATCTCGCGAAAGATGCCGATAAAGTCGCTGCGTTGAAGCGGCAGCAGTTTGTCCAGCGCCTTTTCGCGCGCGCCGGCGCCTTCCGCGAGAATCATCTCGCGCATGGCCGCCAGTCGTCTGTCGCCGAAGAACATGTGCTCGGTGCGGCAAAGACCGATTCCTTCAGCGCCAAACTGCCGCGCTGTCTTTGCATCGAGCGGCGTGTCCGCATTCGCTCTGACGCGAAGGCGACGGAAGCTGTCGGCCCAGTCCATTAGCTTGTAAAAATCACTGCCGAGAGTTGGTTGGATCGTTGGGACCTGACCGAGAAACACGCGTCCGGTCGATCCATCGACGGTGATCCATTCGCCCTTGGTCACGACGGTCCCTTCAACGGTGAACTGTTGCTGACCGTAGTCGATATTCAAAGCGTTGGCGCCGCTAACGCACGTCTTACCCATGCCGCGTGCGACGACTGCGGCGTGACTCGTCATACCGCCGCGCGCAGTAACGATCGCTTGCGCGGCAACCATGCCGTGAAAGTCGTCAGGACTTGTCTCAAGACGCACGAGCACCACGTGTGCACCTTCGCGCGCCATCTCTTCCGCTTCATCGGGACTGAAAACCACCTGGCCTTGCGCCGCGCCGGGGCTTGCTGGAAGACCAGTCGCCAGCACGGTCGCGTTTGTTTTCGGATCGACGGTCGGGTGGAGAAGTTGATCGAGTTGCTCGGGCGTGACGCGCTTTACGGCAGTGGCCCTGTCGATCAGTTTTTCATAGACCATATCGACGGCGATCTGCACGGCGGCGGCGCCGCTTCGTTTACCGGTGCGCGTTTGCAACATCCAGAGCTTGCCGCGTTCTATCGTAAACTCGCAGTCCTGCATGTCGCCGTAATGCTGTTCGAGCAATTCGGCGATCGAAGCGAACTTGTCGTAAACCTCCGGCAACTCTTTCCTCAGTTGATTGATCGGATTCGGCGTGCGAATGCCGGCGACTACGTCTTCGCCCTGCGCGTTCAGCAAATACTCGCCGTAGAGTTCTTTCTTGCCGGTCGATGGATTGCGTGTGAAAGCGACGCCGGTACCGCTGCCCGCGCCCATGTTTCCGAAAACCATCGCCTGAACGTTCACGGCAGTGCCGAGCGAATCGGGAATGCGATTGACGCGGCGATAGTCGATCGCGCGACGTCCCATCCACGAATTGAACACTGCCGCGATCGCGACGCGCAGTTGTTCATAAGGATCTTCGGGAATCGCTGCACGCTCGGTGAGGATGATCTGTTTCTCCGCGGTGATGATATCGCGCAGGTGATCGGCTTTGAGATCCGTGTCACGTCCGCCGCGTGTTTGTGCCTTGAAACGATCGAGCACGCGCTCAAACTTTTCGTGCGCGACACCCATCACGATCTCGCCAAACAGCGAGGCAAATCTTCGATATGCATCGAGTGCGAAACGCAGATCGCCCGTTTGTTCGGCGAGGCCTTGTACTGTCTCTTCGTTCAAGCCGAGGTTGAGAACCGTATCCATCATGCCCGGCATTGAGAACGCCGCGCCAGAGCGAACGGAGACGAGCAGCGGATTCTTGGGATCGCCGAAGCGCTTGCCCACTTTCTCTTCGATCTTCCGCAAACCTTCCTGAACCTGCTCCCACATACCCTCGGGGAAGTTTTTTTGGTTGTCGTAGAAGGCGTTGCAGGCTTCGGTGGTGACCACCAAGCCGGGCGGCACTGGCAGTCCGGCCTGCGTCATCTCGCAGAGACCCGCGCCTTTGCCGCCGAGAAGTGATTTATCGTCGCCGGGGCCGTCGTCAAAGAGGTAGACCCATTTATGTGTTTTTGGTTCAGTTGTTTGGGGCGTTTCTTCGGTTACAGTGCTCATTCGGACAAACTTTCCTGGATATGGTGATCGAACCGGGAGCGGAACAACGTTCCAACCTTGCAAGTTATCGCATTTCCGGGGTTTTAGGGAAGCGCCCATTGATACTACAATCTCGGTTCCCTCGCGAGTTGGGCGAAAGTTTTAACCACAAAGACACAAAGACACTAACTGTCTTTATAAAAATTCGTGTCTTTGTGCCTTTGTGGTTGGTCCTGGAGGAGCGTGATGGCAAACGTAACCAATCTCAACGTAAACGGGAAGAAACTGCGAATCAACGTCGATTCGCAGGTGCCGCTGCTCAATATTTTGCGCGATGAACTGAACTTGACCGGAACCAAGTATGGATGTGGCGAGGCAAAATGCGGCGCCTGCACCGTGCTCGTCGATGGTCAAATGATGCGTTCGTGTGTCACGCCCGTCGGCCGCGTTGGCGGTAAGCAAGTGACAACGATCGAAGGGCTTGAGAAAGACGGCAAGTTGAGTCCGTTGCAGGAAGCCTTCCTAAAAGCCGACGCGTTGCAATGCGGTTACTGCACTTCGGGCATGATCATGTCTGCCGCCGCTCTCCTCAAGAAGAACGCAAAACCGAGCCGGCCGGAGATCGTCAAACACATGGATGCGAATGTTTGTCGCTGCGGCACCTACGATCGAATCGTGAACGCGATCGAGATTGCGTCAGGCACGTCGAAGGAGGTGACGAAGTGAACGACGATCTCGAACTCGAGCGATACGAACTCTTCGCCGATCCGACGTACAACTTCGATTTCAACCGGCGCCAGTTTCTCAAAGCGTTCACCGGCGGCATCGCCCTGATTGTGCCGGTGTCGAACGTAATCGCGCGCACGCTCCAGGATCCGGATGAGTCAGGCAGAGGCCGGGGAATGCCGGCGATCCCGCAGGAGATCGGCGCGTGGATTCACATCGATGAGAATGGAACGGTTTCGGCTTTCACGGGCAAGGTTGAGATTGGTCAGAACATACGGACGTCGTTGGCCCAGGCAGTTGCGGAAGAGTTGCGCGTGCCGTTAACGAGCGTTCGCGTGGTGATGGCCGATACTGATCTCACGCCGTTCGACTTAGGAACATTCGGCAGTCTGACAACGCCGAGAATGGCGCCACAGTTGCGCAAAGCAGCGGCGGCCGCACGCGAAACGCTGATCGCGCTCGCGGCTGAGCAGATGAAGGTTGAACCGGGTACGGTGCGCATCGTTGACGCGCGTTTTTTAAATCACGATGCAAGCAAGTCGTTGACTTTCGCCGAGGTCGCGAAAGGGCAGAAGCTCGTCAAGACGATTCCTGCCGATGTAAAAACCACACCCGTCAGCGAGTGGACCATCGCGGGCACGTCCGTGCCGAAAGTTGACGGCCGTGATTTCGTAACCGGTAAGCACCAGTACACGACCGACGTGAAACGCGAAGGGATGTTGATTGGTCGGATAGTGCGACCAACTGGCATGAACGCGTCGCTCGTTTCAACTGACACGAAAGCAGCCGAGGCGATTCCCGGCGTCGTGGTCGTGCGCGATGGAGATTTTATCGGTGTTGTAGCGCCCGACCAGCAGACCGCGATACGCGCCGAGAAATCGATCGCGGTGCACTGGACGATTCCGGGTCAACCGGGTGCAGACGTGTTGTTCGAACATTTGAAGAAGACATCGTCGCCGGCTCGGAATCCGCGTCCGGTTGGCTCGATTGCTGATGGCATGGCCGCGGCGGACAAGAAACTCTCGCAGAACTACACGGTCGCCTACATCGCGCACGCGCCGCTCGAACCGCGTGCGGCAGTTGCGGAATGGAAAGACGGCAAGCTGACTGTTTGGACCGGAACGCAGCGGCCGTTTGGTGTGCGATCCGAGTTGGCCGAAGCGTTTCATATCCCGGAAGAAAAGATACGTGTGATCGTGCCCGATACGGGTTCCGGGTACGGCGGCAAGCACACGGGCGAGTGTGCGGTTGAGGCAGCGCGGCTGGCGCGCGCGAGTAACAAACCGGTGAAGTTGGTTTGGACGCGTGAAGAGGAGTTTAACTGGGCGTACTTCCGTCCGGCTGGTGTGATCGAAGTCAACACTGGCGTGAAGAACGACGGTACCGTAACTGCGTGGGAGTTTCACAACTACAATTCCGGCGGCTCAGGGATCCAGGTCAAGTACGATTTTGCAAACCAGGACATCCAGTTTCACAACAGCAAGTCGCCTTTGCGACAGGGTTCATATCGCGGACTGGCGGCGACCGCGAATCATTTTGCACGCGAAGTACACATGGATGAGCTGGCGCAACTGGTCCAGATGGATCCGGTTGCGTTTCGTTTGAAGAACATCAAAGACCCGCGGTTGAAAGCGGTGCTGGAGGAGGCGGCGAATACTTTCGGATGGGGAAAGAAGAAGAGTGAAGGTCGCGGGCGTGGCATCGCGTGTGGTTTTGAGAAGGATAGTTACATCGCGACGGCGGCGGAGATCTCGAAAGACGCGAAGACCGGACAGGTGAAGATCGAACGCGTCGTGACGAGTTTTGAGTGTGGAGCGATCGTGAACCGCTTGCACCTGCACAATCAGGTCGAAGGCGCGGTGGTCCAGGCGATCGGTGGCGCGCTGTTTGAGGCGATCGAGTTTAAGAATGGACAGATCTTGAACGGGAAGTTTTCGAAGTACCGGCTGCCGAGGTTTAGCGACATGCCGGCTATCGAGATCGTATTGCTGGACCGGAAAGACCTGCCGTCAGCCGGCGCTGGTGAGACGCCGATCGTTGGGTTAGCGCCGGCGGTTGGGAATGCGATCTTCGATTTGACTGGGAAGCGTCTGAGATCGTTACCTCTTTTGAACACAGATCTACACGGATAAAAAACAGATTAGATCTGTATCATCCGTGTAAATCCGTGGCTGATTGTTGTCGTCAGACTTCCGGCGTCGACCGCATATCTTCGAAAGTCAAAAGTCGTAACGGGTGCTACGCCGAGGCTCGATGAAGTCAAGAAGATCTCGTCCGCATCCGTCAGATCCGGCATCTCGTAGATACCTTCAACCAGCGGAACAAAATTCTTATTCGCGATCTCGATGACACACTCGCGCGTGATGCCGGCCATCGCCCCGGTGCTCAACGTCGGTGTGTGAAGCGTACCGTTCCTGGCCCAGAACAAGTTCGACGTGGTCGCCGAAACGATCTCGCCTCGTTCATTCAACACAACCGCCTCATCAAAGTCACGGCTCTGCGCTTCTTCCCACGACAGCACGTGATCGAGGTAATTCAAACTCTTCACTCCGGACGACGGCGAGAAAGTGTTGATGCGATAAGGAGAGACCGCGAGCGACAGTCCGTTCTGCGAAACCCTCTGCGGCTCGCCTGTCATTATCAGCAGATCAGTTTTCTTCGCGCCCGGCGTCTTTGTTTTCCAGATGTCACGCCCGCTTCGTGCAAGCATGATCACGCGCGCTCGACCGTCTTTCACCTGGTTGACCGCGATTAGCTTCTGCAATGCCTCGCCGACGTTCTTCTCAGTGCATCCGGTGTAATCGACGTCGAGTTTCGTGGCGTGTGACGCGAGACGTT
Organism: Pyrinomonadaceae bacterium; assembly: GCA_044867735.1. GTDB lineage: Bacteria > Acidobacteriota > Blastocatellia > Pyrinomonadales > Pyrinomonadaceae > PSRF01. The sequence goes on from JBIOVO010000016.1 coordinate 26,476, forward strand.
GCCAGTGTTTGGACCAGCGGAATGGTTGTGAGTTGTAGATGGCAAGAGTGGTGAAGGCTCCACGCCCGTAGAGCATGGCGGACGAAACCGGCGCGACACGCGCTTTGGTCGCCTCAACCATGGTCTTGTTGAGGTAGATAACGGGATGCATTACCCGGCTACTATTTCAGCATGAACTCTTTCTGCGAGCGCCCCGCGCCACGCGGTTTCAAGATCCGACACCTCGGCGTTGACAACTTCATCCCCATTGACCGCAACCCTCAAACTACTTCCACTAACAGAACCAAGTATCGCGAACGGTGCTCCGTTGCGCGTTGCAATCTCTTCAATCGCCTTCGCGTCACCCGGATCAAAGCTGACGATGATTCGTGACGGCGATTCACTGAACAACAGCGACGCCGGCGCGAGCGTGCCAATCAAATCAACTTCAGCGCCAATCGCGTCACGGCCCAACGACGAGAAGCAGAGTTCCGAAAGTGCGACCGCCAGGCCGCCATCCGCACAATCGTGCGCCGCGAGCAGCAGTCCCGCTTCGGCCGTTTCCAAACAAGCCTTCTGCACTGACAACTCGCGCTCGAGATCCAGCTTCGGAACAATCCCTGCTGCTGCAATCTCAGCCGTCTTAACGCCGAGCAGACTCACGGCATACTCACTCATCGACAGGTCGTCTTCAGTTAAACCAAGCAGCGCGATCACATCGCCGCTCTTCTTAAACCCGGGCGTTACCACGCGCCGCACATCTTCAACCAGTCCGACCATTCCGATCACCGGCGTCGGCAGAATTCCGCGTCCTTCTGTTTCGTTGTAGAACGAAACATTTCCGGAGACGACCGGCGTTTCAAACGCACGACACGCTTCCGCCATTCCGTCGATGACTTCAGAAAACGACCACATCACTTCCGGCCGTTCGGGAGACGCGAAGTTCAAACAATTCGTGATCGCGATCGGCCGCGCACCAACGCAGACCACGTTACGTGCAGCCTCTGCAACGATCAGCTTCGCGCCTTCACGTGGATTCGCGGCGCAATAACGACCATTGCCGTCGAGCGTCATTGCGAGTGCGCGTCGCGTTTCTTTGATCCGCACGACAGCAGCATCTGCCCCGGGCAGGATCGCCGTGTTGGTGCGCACCATGTGATCGTACTGGCGATAGACCCATTGTTTCGATGCGACGTTGCCTGTGGCGAGGAGCGTTAGCAAATCATTAGTCTGATCGCCTTCTTTGGGACTTTGTACCTGGGTCTTTGGACTTTGGTCTTGGGCCTTTGGCGTCATGGGGCGCTCATAACGCGGCGCTTCGTCGGTCAATGCTTCGACCGGAATGTCGGCAACCGTCTCACCATTGTGAACCACCTGCATGCGTCCGGTGTCGCGGACACGGCCGATCACAACTGCATCCAGATCCCACTTGCGAAAGATGTCAACAACTTCGCGCTCGCGACCGGAGTGGGCCACGATCAACATGCGCTCCTGAGATTCCGATAACAACATCTCGTAGGCAGTCATGTTCTGTTCGCGTTGCGGCACCAGAGAAAGGTCCAACTCAATTCCGGTCCCTGCACGCGCGGCCATCTCGCACGACGACGACGTCAGACCGGCCGCGCCCATGTCCTGAATTCCAGCCACAGCGCCGCTGCGCATCGCCTCGAGACACGCTTCCAACAAGAGCTTTTCAAGAAACGGATCGCCCACCTGCACTGTCGGTCGTTTCTCCAGTGCCTCCTCATCAAACTCAGCCGAGGCCATGGTCGCGCCGTGAATTCCGTCGCGTCCGGTTTTGGCGCCGACATAAAGGACGGGATTTCCGATTCCGGTCGCCTTGCCGAAGAAGATCTGATCGTGACGTACGAGTCCGAGGGCGAACGCGTTTACGAGAGGGTTCAAAGCGTAAGCGTCATCGAAAGCAACTTCACCACCGACAGTCGCCACGCCAAACGCGTTTCCGTAGTGCGCAATACCGGCCACCACGCCGGCCAGAAGGGATCGATTACGCCGCCCGTACTGCTGATGATCGAGCGATCCAAAACGCAGGCTGTTCATCGAAGCAACCGGCCGCGCGCCCATCGTGAAGATGTCGCGAAGAATCCCGCCGACGCCAGTCGCAGCTCCTTGAAACGGTTCGATAAAGGAAGGGTGGTTGTGCGATTCAATCTTGAACGCCGCGCACCAGCCGTCGCCCAGGTCAACCACGCCGGCGTTCTCGCCAGGCGGAACGATCACGCGCGGTCCGGTGGTCGGCAATCTCTTGAGGTGAATGCGAGACGATTTGTAAGAACAGTGCTCAGACCACATAACCGAGAAGATACCGAGTTCGGCAAAACTCGGTTCACGGCCCAGCAGTTCCTTTATTCGCTCGAATTCTTCTTGAGTGAGGTTATGGGCGGCGATAACTTCGGGAGTTATTTGCATTAGGACAGGTCTTAGGTTTTTGGTCTTGGGTCTTTAGCCTCAGTGTCGATTGAACGCAAAAGCCAAAGACCTAAAGCCAAAGACCAAAGATTGCGTCAACTTACTTCTCGGCTTGCTTAACTACCTTCTCAATCGCCTCGCGCAGCTCCGCGGTGTTCACACGTCCGATGTGTTTGTAAACAACTTCGCCCTTTTCGTTGTAAAGAAAAGTTGCGGGAAGATCGCCGCGCCAATTTCGATCGACGAGATTGATCGCGGGTTCCGGATCAGACGCACTGAGCAGGTAAGCAGGCATGGTTGCCTTCATCGAATCCAAAAACTTCGGCACTGAAGTCTTGATGTCTTCCATGTCGTCAAGCGAAACGGTGACGAACTCCAGTGAACGAGGGCGATAGTCTTTATCGATCTTTACGAGATCCGGAAACTCGTCGCGGCATGGATCGCAGAAGGTGGCCCAAAAGTTAACCAGCAACGGACCCGGACGTTCCTGCTTGAGCAGGCCTTTTAGCGCGTCCGTATCGATTGGCGAAACTACAGCGACGGGTTTACGCGGTTTCGTGGCGCGGCCCTTTTTCCGCTGGGCCGGCGCCGCGAAACTCAACAACATGATGCACAACGCGATTGGAACAATCGCTCTTAATACGCGCATGGCTTAGGCTCGTTTGATGGTGCAGCCGAAAGCTTTTGCTTCGGTCTTTTCGATCGGCTTGCCGGCTAAAGCGGCATCCAGCGCGTTACGCAGATCGTTACTTTCGATTTGCGCTGCGTTGCGAGCGTTGTCGATACGTCCGTGATAGAGGAGTTTGTTGCTCGCGTCGAGGAAGTACGCTTCCGGCGTAACCGCGGCGCCGAGCTTGTCGGCGATCTTGTTGCCTGCATCCTTCAGGATGACAAAGCTGAGTTTGTTTTCAGCAGCGTGAGTCTTCACTGAGGCCGCATCTTCAGCGGCGTTTGAGTTGATTCCGATCACTGCGATGCCCTTGGCTTTGTAGTCCTGGGCGAGTTTTTCCATTCGCTCGTTGTAGGCGTTCGAAACCGGACACTGCACTGAGACCCACAACAACACCGTACCGTTTTTTCCGGCCAGCGACTTGAGCGAGTGCTCCTTGTTGTCGGCATCGGGAAGGGTAAAGTCTTCGATGGTAGCGCCAATTGCGGGCGGCGGATTAACCTCACCTTCAGCACGTGCACCAGCAACAAAAACGGCGCCGGCGATCACGAATATCGAGGCCAACAGGATCGATAGATTTCTCGTCTTCATCTACAAAAATCTCCTTTAACACGACTAGGTTGTGGATTTCGAAGATTATCATAATCAGTGTAATCTGTGTAACCGGTGGAGACAGAGCAGGCGCTATCCGTACCAACCAGAATGGATGCTGACGAACGGTATACCGGTCGCGGCGTCACGATCGCATTTCTCGACTCCGGCTTCTACGCACACAAGGATCTGACCGAGCCGAAGAACCGCATTATCGCTTACCACAGCATCTTCCCGCCCGAAGACAATTCGGCGACTCTGGAGAAACCCGACGTTGCCAGTTGGCACGGCATGATGACGTCCGTCGTCGCTGCCGGCAATGGCCATCTCTCCGAGGGTCTATATCGCGGCATCGCTCCGGAAGCGAACCTCGTGCTCGTGAAGATCGGCAAGACTGGACGAATTCCGGAAAGCAACATCGAAACCGGTCTGCGCTGGGTTTTTAAAAACAAAGACAAATACGGAATCCGCGTCGTCAACATTTCCGCGGGCGGCGACTTCGAACAGCCTTATCTGCACAATCCGCTGTGCCAGTTAGTTGAAGAAGTCGTAAAAGCGGGGTTGACGGTGGTTTGTGCGGTCGGCAACGCAGGACTGGCGCCCGGCCATCCGGTTTTACCGCCGGCGAGTGCGCCTTCTTCGATTGCCGTTGGTGGTCTCGACGATCAGAATTCACTCGATCGCGCCCGGCGCGGAATGTATCGCTCGTCTTATGGACCGACTATAGATGGTTTGCAGAAGCCGGAAGTAATCGCGCCCGGTATCTGGGTGGCTGGACCAATCCTTCCGCACACACCCACAGCCGTCGAAGCGCGTCTCTACGATGAACTCGACAACGCCGCGGACACGGATCTGCGGAAGATCATCGTTGCTCATGAAGCAGTAGACAAAGACCTCTTCGCCGCTCGCGATCTGTCCGTCTCGATGTTGCGGCAGTTGATTACGATCAAGCTGCAAGAAGGAAACGTGATCAATCAGCATTACAAATTTGTCGATGGGACTTCATTCGCCGCGCCGATCGTTTCATCGATCGTGGCCTGCATGCTTGAAGCAAATCCAAAGCTCAAACCGGAACAGATCAAGCGCGTTCTGATCGAGACGGCCGAGCGAGTCGAGGGCGTTGAAGTTGACCGGCAAGGTTGGGGCGTCGTCGCGCCGCGTAAAGCAGTTGAGGTCGCATTGCGACTTCGTGGATGAGTTGAACCACAAAGGCACAAAGCTGCTAAGTTAGGTAATCGATTTGTGTCTTTGTGTCTTTGTGGTTAAAATTCGCGGCGCCTAAAAACCTACCGCAAGAAGATTGGAGACTGTTTGAGTTCGTATGTCTGAGAACGAAACTGCAATAGAAGAAGGCGCGGCAGCCAAAGCTGAGACCGCGCCTGAAGCGAGCACTGAAGAGATTACTTATCACGCAGTGGAGAAAGATGGAGTAGTCACGGCTATCTGGGAAATGCAAGGGCGCAAACACCTGCGTACGATCGATCCCCGCTCTCGCCAGGGACAGGATATCCTTCGTCTTTACACCACCGAGCACCACGAAGAAGTCGCCGCTTCATAAGTAGAAGGGAATTCTCGCGCAAAGACGCAAAGACGCCAAGGAGGACCTCTGGCAGCCGAAGGTCTGAACTTCGCGTCTTTGCGCCTTTGCGCGAGTAAGCTCTTCACCTAAATGGATATAATCCATTTATTTGAACTACCAACCCTCGTAGTCTTACTTCCTCCACTCTCCGAATTAAGTCTAATTTCAGGTATAGCTAAACTTACTTCTCCGCGGCCTCGAACCATCGTCGCCTCCGCCGAGTGGAATATCGGTTGCTTTTCCCAGCTTCGTAACATTCCTCGATTGCGTTTTGCGACGGATTCACGGGAGCCGTCAGCACCCCTAAAACAAGTACAACTAAATCGATCTGGAAGGGAGACGATCCATGAAGGCAACAAGATTCCTGCCCCTTTTGTTAGCAGTCCTCCTCGGTTCCTCAGTCGCTGCGCTTGCTCAAACGACAGGAACGATTTCCGGCACCGTTACAGACGAGAAAGAGGCGGTCATTCCTAACGCGACCGTCATTGCTCGCAACGTCGAGAGAAACATCTCGCGTACTCTGCAAACCGGTAGCGACGGAAAGTATCGTTTTGAAAACCTGCCTGTTGGTCCCTATGAAGTTACAGTCGAAGCCACAGGCTTTTCGAAGTATGTCCAGCAAGGAATCACGCTGATTCTCAATCAGAATGCCGTCGTGGACGTCTCGATGAAAACCGGAGGCGTACAGGAAATCGTTACGGTCACAGAGAACGCGGCGATCATCAACACCAGTAACGCCGAAGTCTCAACCCAGTTTGACTCAAGACGCCTGTCAGAGCTGCCCCTTGGCCCCACCCGCAACGTGTTGGCCGTGGCACTATCTGCTCCAGGCGTCAGTCAACTGGGTGCTGGACAAACCGGCTTCGCCGCAGGCATCAGCTATTCGTCAAACGGCGGCCGCGTTCGTTCCAACAACTTCATGGTTGATGGTCAGGACAATAACGAGCCTGGCGTCGCTGGTGCGGCGCAGCCGTTGAACAACCCTGACCTCATTCAGGAAGTCAGACTGATCACGAACCAGTTCCTGGCTGAATACGGCCGCAACTCGAGCTCCGTGTTCAATGCCATCACGAAAGCCGGTACGAACAACTATCACGGCTCTCTCTTCTGGTTCCACAACGGCAACGCGTTGAACTCGTGCAGCAACACCGACAAACGTGCCGGTTTCTGCAATGCGAACTCGCTCAACCCGTCGCAGCGACACGCACCGTTCCGCATCGAGAACCAGATCGGTGGCACCTTTGGTGGTCCACTGCACCTGCCGCGCTTCGGCGAAGGCGGTCCGACTATCATCAACGGTACGGATCGGACGTTCTTCTTTGGTTCGTATCAACGCTGGAGCGATCGCCAGTTGGGATCGGGAACAACTCTCAACGGCGCCCCGACGGCGGAAGGTCGGGCAGTACTGGCAGCGGCCGCCGGTGGTCTACCGCAGGTAGCTGCTCTATTGAAGCACCTGCCGGCGGCGCAAACTCCGATCGGTAAGAATGCGACGTTCAGCTTGAACGGGCAGAACTTCACCGTTCCGCTCGGTTCTCTGACAGGTTCGACCTCGTTCTTCTTTGACAATCACCAGGCGTCGTACCGCGTGGACCACAACATAAACAGCAACCACCTAATCACGGGACGTTATCTCTTCAGCGACTCAGACACAGGCGGAACCGGCCAGGCTACCCCGACAGGACTGACCACTTCCAACGTCGCGCGCCAGCAAACACTCGCGCTCTCGCACGTCGGAACGTTCTCGCCGACGGTAGTCAACGAGATCCGAGTCGGTTACCAGCGCTTTGCCACAGTAACCAGCGCTTCGAATCCAGTATCCGAAGAGATTCCTTCGTTGGAGATTTCGGAACTCGGTTTGATCGGCTTCAACGCCGCGGCCAGCAGAACCGCGATCGGCCTGGCAGTGAACCTGCCGCAGTTCCGCACCAACAACATCTATCAAATTCAGGACAACCTCGCGTGGACCAGAGGTAATCACGCGATCAAGCTCGGCACAAACATCATCGAGAATCGTATCCAGAGCTTCTTCTTCCCGACCATTCGCGGGTTGCTGCGATACGCCACGTTGAATTCGTTTGTGAACGACTTCGCCGAAGCGGCAAACATCAACAAACCGTTGCCCGGCGGCGAAGCCATCAACAACTACAACTGGTTCGACGTTCACTTCTACGGCCAGGATGAGTGGAAGATCAAATCAAACTTCTCACTCACCTACGGCTTGCGCTACGAGCGCCCCGGTGAGGCGACGTTGAGCTTGCTTCCAGCCAACGACCGCATCATCGGTTTGGCCGGCGGCGACCAGCGCTTCGCAATGACGCCGGTGCCGAAGGTCGACAAGAACAACTTCCAACCGCGTATCGGATTCAACTGGAATCCGCGCACGGATCCGGATGGAATTCTTGGTTTCATCACCGGCGGCGACAAGCTCGTGTTCCGCGGCGGTTATGCGGTCACGCACGACTACACGTTCATCAATATCGCTTTGAACGTGGCGAGTTCGTTTCCATACGTGGCGGCGGTGAGCTTGCCCGCTAACACGACGTTTGCAGGAGCGGCTTCGGTTCCGCAAGCCTTTACGCGTTTGCCGAACGTTTCCAACGCGGGTGTCAATCCAAACGAATTCACGCGCACGGTCGTCGGCTCGGATTTCCGTTCGCCGTACTACCAGAGCTTCAGCTTTGAAGCCCAACGTGAACTCGGAACGAACGTCGTCGTCCGTCTCGGCTACGTCGGTTCGAAGGGTACAGGACTTTTCCAGACCCTCGACGGCAATCCGCGCCGGTTGAACACGCTCGCACCCAACCCGACTTGCAACCCGACCTTCACGGGTGCAAATCCTGACAGTTGCCGAGTCGACCCAAGGGCCGCGGTAGTTCGCTTGCGCGCCAACGCAGCGTCTTCGATCTACCATTCACTGCAAGCCAGCATGGAAAAACGCTTGAGCCGCGGTGTTAGCGCCGGTGTGCACTACACCTACAGTTCATTCATCGACAGTGCTTCGGAAGTGTTCAATCCGTCGAGCGGCGAAGTGGCAGTCTCTCAAGACTCGTTCAACCGAGCCGCCGATCGCGGTCGTTCAACTTACGATCGTCCGCATCGCCTGACCGGCAACTTCGTTTATGAGTTCCCGTGGTTCCAGGATCAACAGGGATGGAAGGGACACGTGCTGGGTGGCTGGCAGTTAAACGGGTTCTTCACGTTCCAGAGTGGCGCGCCGTTCACAGTATTGAACGGTTCGGATCCGGCCGGTGCTCTTTCCGGAATCAACACTCTGGTTGGCGATGCTATCCGTCCAAACCTGCTGACAACGCAGCCGCTGAGCAATATGACGGTTCCGGAAATCCTGGCCGCCGGCGGCGCAGGCTTGTTCCAGAGAATCACAGCAGCACAGCGCGTCGGCAGTGCGGGACGAAACATCCTTCGGGCTGACGGCATCAACAACGTCGATTTGGGAATCTTCAAGAACACCCGGATCGGTGAGAATCAGAGGCTTCAGCTTCGAGCGGAGTTCAATAACGCGACCAACACGCGCGACTTTGGTATTCCTGAAGGTCGCGTCAACTCTTCAAACTTCCTCAATCAGTGGGGAACGAACGGCGGCAACCGCCGCATCGTGGTTGGTTTGAGATACATCTTCTAACCACCCTTGCCTGGATTACTGTAGGGGCGGCACTCCGTGGCCGCCCCATCTTTCATTTATGACTTTCGCCG
>JBIOVO010000017.1:0-3037 GCA_044867735.1 Pyrinomonadaceae bacterium
TTTGGAGCTTCGGGTGACTGACAACGACACCGGGAAAACTGTCTGGTGTTCAGGCTGTACGAACGAGCTTGGCGTGATCATGAAAGGCGCGAGTAACGAACGGCTGGCGTCGGAGCTTTTCGACGTCTACAAGGATGGCAGCAAGCCGGCGGATCGCGGCTATCCGGCGGGATGCAACAACAAGTATCTGCCGGGAATCAACCCGCAGTATTACCAGCCACACTATTTCTGGGATCCGCAAAAGAACACCGGTGCGGCGATCACGCGTGAGGATCAGGTTCAGATCTATGAGGAGTTGAACTTGAATATTCAGTGCCAGATGACGACGAGCTTTCTACGTCGTGACTTTCAGTTGAAAGACAACCGGATGCTGCCGTTTGGTTGGACCAGCACTGGACCGCTCAAGGCCGACAAGACGCCCTACATTCCCGCGGAGTACCTGCATGAAACGCATCCGGTAAAGGTCGGCGGAGATCCGGCATACGCGGATGGCAGCGGAACGAGCGTCGTGAGATATGAGATCCCTCTAAGCGCATTGACATCGCGGAATGTAACCGTCACCGCAACGCTGAATTACCAGTCAATACCGCCGTACTTTTTGCGCGATCGCTTTAGTCAGGCGCCGAACGAACCGGCCACGCGACGTCTCTATTATCTAACGTCGAACATGCAGACGAAGGGGACGCCGATCGAGGATTGGAAGTTTCAGATTACGAAGGCGAGTCAAGCCGCAACGCTGCGCTAGGAATAGTTAGCCACGGATTTAGACAGAAAAGGATCCGTAATCATCCGTTTCATCCGTGGTTAATTACCGCGCGCAATCTGCGCTAACATCTCTGCCAGTGCTTCCGGCGCAGACCACTGCGGATTGTGATCGGAAGTCAACTGCAACATGGCCCATCCTCTTTCCTTCGCCCTTGCCGACTGTGCGAAGAAATCGTCGTCTTTAGCTTCTTTGCCTTTATCAACAGTCAGGATGTAAGTGGCTGGAAGCTTGCGAGCCGCTTCGTTCTTCAACACGATCGCATCGGTGAAAGTTTTTAACGATTGTGGAACGTCGTGCGGCGGCGGCTGATCGGGTTTGACCCACGCCGGCACAATGTAGTCGCCTTTGGTCATCTGCTTCAGAAAGTCACCTCTACCACGCACCAGATTCACGACACTATCGCCATCATTGGGGACCATCGCGTCGAGATAGACCAGTCGTTTAATCCGATCAGGGACTCGATCTGCTACGCCACTGATCACCATACCGCCGTAACTGTGGCCAACGAGGACGATGTCGCGTAGATCTTCGTAGAGAATCGTGTTGACCACATCGTCAATATGCGTGTTCAACCCGATGTCCGGCCGGGCGAGATGTATGCGATCGCCTTGTCCGGTGAGTTGCGGGCGGTAGACGTCAAAGCCTTTTTGACGGAGCAATGCTTCGACTTTCTTGAATGCCCAGCCGCCGCCCCAGGCGCCGTGAACGATCACGATCGTCGGTTTGGATGACGTCTCAGCCTTTGTTGTCTGAGCGCTGATCTCCGTTCCACTAAGAGCAATCAACAGCGCTATCGCGAACAAATTTTTCTTTCGCATCTTTTTTGTAGTCATGAATGTGTTAGAGTCTGCACATCCTATCATACGGGCGCCGACCGCCTTTAATTTGCGAAGGAGGAAATCATGCGCTACTTCAACCTTCGGCTTATCCTTCTGCTTTTTGTTATTCCATGCACCGTCCACGCGCAGGAACCAGCCTCGGCAGATGCCTTTGCACAACGCGGCATCAATCGTTTCGAAAAGAACGACTTCGAAGGCGCGATCGCTGACTTCACGAAAGCGATCGAGTTGAAAGGTCAGCAACTGGAGTTCTGCTACTACTTCCGTGGCATCGCTCTGTATCGACGCGGCCGGATCGATGAGGCGATCGCAGATCTAAGCAAGGCCATGACACTGAAACAGCATCCGCGGTTTTATGATGATCGCGGAAATCTGTTGGCCCAGAAGGGTGACTTTGAGGGCGCGATCGCCGATCTCAACAAAGCGATTGAGATGGAACCGAAGTATGCGAAGGCTTACGGGGATCGAGGTATCGTTCATCTGATGCGGGGCGAGGACTCCGCTGCTGAGTCGGATTTCAAGAAATGCTTTGAGCTCGATAGGACGCTTGAGACTCAGTTTAAAAGTGCGGCGCATAGCCTCAAGCAGCAAGCCGTGTTACGGACCGAGCATCGAGCACCCGCCGATGTGGAGATCGTGAAGTTCGATTGGAACGAGGAGCCGGCGAAAGTACTGAACACGCCTTCGTCGCCGGTTGTTACGGCTTCTACAACGCCGCTCAGTCAATCAGGCACTCGCATACTCGCGGATCCAAGCGCGAAGGACCAACCTGGTCCACCGCCGTTACTCGATCCATCGAGCACCGCACTACCCGCTGGTCGGAAGTCGGAGACGAGTGTCCGGGGTGTCGACTACAAGTTCACGGCTTCGATCAAAAACACGGGCGCGAAGACGATCACGGCCGTCCACTGGGCCTACTTCTTCGTCCCGCAAGAACCGCGGGACGGCTTCGCTTACGTCTTCACCACCAAGGTCAACATCGGACCGGGCAAGGAAAAGACCTTACGCGATCAAGCCCCATCGGTCGTCATCCCAACCGGCCAAACCAAAGCCCCCACCGCCCACAATCGCGCCCAGTTCAAGGAGCGTGTGGTGATACTGCGGTTGGATTATGCGGATGGCAGTTCGTGGAAGAGCTCGGGTGGTCCTAGATAGAAGCCCTTTAGGTCTTGGACTAGTGGGAGCGCGATCTGTTTCCGTTAGGCAATAAGAATACACTCCTGGAGGACTGTGACTTACTCACTCCTGGAGGACTGCGACATTACCCCAATACCCGATGTTTGGAGGGTTGGCCAACAATCGCAGATCACGGTTATGATCCATCGCGTCCTACAATCCTCACACTCGATGGAGCAGAAAGAGCTACCTCATGGCTAACACCTACTCACAAATCTACATTCAAACTGTCTATGCGGTTAGTGGACGACTCTCA
>JBIOVO010000018.1:0-16750 GCA_044867735.1 Pyrinomonadaceae bacterium
GAAGAGACGCGACGCACGGCGTGGGATCGTTTCGTTGTGTCTCGGTGGTGGGAATGCCGTGGCGCTCGCGGTCGAGAGGTAACAGGATTACGTATAGACAGGTAGACAGGATTACAGGATTTTCAGGATGATCTTTTCTGACTGCTGGACGCCCTAAATGACAAAACCAAATCTTGAAAATTCTGTAAATCCTCTCGAGTCGATAATCGGTGTCGTTGGTGCAGGCACGATGGGAAATGGGATCGCGCAGGTGGCGGCGCGTGCGGGTTATCACGTCGTCATGCGCGATGTGAGCGAGGAGTTTCTCGATCGTGGGATGAAGGCGATCGATAAGAGCCTGCAACGCGATGTCGATAAAGAGCGGCTCGATACTGAAGGCAAACAAGGCATTATCGGACGGATTCGTACGACGACTGACTTTGGCGGGCTTAGTGAAGCGTCGTTCGTCGTTGAAGCAGTGACGGAGAATCTGGCTGTGAAGACTGAGGTTTTCAAAACGCTCGATCACGTCACGCCGCCACACGCCATTCTTGCTTCCAACACTTCTTCGATCTCTATTACCAAACTCGCAGCCGCTACAAAACGCCCGGACAAAGTCATTGGCATGCACTTTATGAATCCCGTGCCGGTGATGAAGTTGATCGAAGTTATTCGCGGTATGGCGACCTCAGATGAGACTTACGAAAGAGTAAGAGCTCTATCGGAACAGTTAGGGAAGACTGCACTCGACTGTCAGGACTCGCCAGGCTTTGTTTCGAACCGCGTCCTGATGCCGATGATCAATGAGGCGATCTTTACTCTCTACGAAGGCGTTGCGAGCCGCGAGAGCATCGACGGCATCATGAAAATGGGCATGAATCATCCGATGGGCCCGCTCACACTCGCTGACTTCATCGGCCTCGATGTATGCCTCGCGATCATGAATGTGTTATATGAAGGGCTTGGAGATCCCAAGTACAGACCCTGTCCGCTGTTGAAGCGTTATGTTGATGCGGGCTGGCTCGGCAGAAAGACTGGCCGCGGCTTTTACGAGTATTGAAAACCGGCATGAAAGTGCGCCCCACTATCTCGCATTACTGTCAAAAGTGCCTGGCGGCAAATCCGCTGGGGACCGAGTTTTGTAATCGTTGCGGCACGCGTCTGATGATCGTGGTCGAACCCTCGTCTTCACGGTTCGAGGCTGGACCAGCAAGTCTTTCCACTGATGAACATCTCCTCGAACGCATCTCTGCCGCTGAAAACCGGGTCGCACGCCTGGCTGAACGTCTGGAACGCAGTCTCGATCTGCTATTGCGTTACGCGCAGAACGCTTACTTCGATCGTTCGTTGATCCGCGCTCTGGTTGGCCTGCTGACTGAAGACGGCGTGGTTGACACTGAGCGACTCGAACGGATGTGGAGCGAGCGCTGTCAGCGCGACACGGTTGAGCAGGAAGAGAATGTGGAACGCGATGAGTTGCGGTTGCGGATTCTTTCCGGTGCAAACGTCGCTGACAAGCGGGCTTTTGAAGAACTGATCAACGAAGGATTTCTGCTGCTCGAAGACAAGCAGATTCCGCAGGGCATCAGTAAACTTCAGCGCGCCGCAGAGATCGCACAGGAAAACACGGCGCTCAATGTTTTTATCGGCGAACACTTCTTCCGTCGCGGAAAAACGAAACAGGCCCGCGCGTATCTTGCGAGAGCACACGAGGCGATGCCTGAGGATCTGCGCATCTCTTTGTTATTGGGTTTGAGTTGTGCCGACGACGGCGAGGTTGAACTGGCGAAGGACCTTTTGAGTAGCGCAAATGCGCAGGGAGGTTCTTCTTTTGCCTGTCACTATGGTTTGGGTTGGCTATTCGTCGCCGAGAAGAACTGGCGCCGTGCGCTGGGCGAGTTCAAGCGAGCACTGACCGTCCGGCCGTCGCCTGAAGCGCATTACGTCCTCGGCTGTCTTTACTACGAACTCAATCGCGACGCGCTGGCGTTGAGGCACCTGCGGAAAGCCACCGAAATGGATGCGGGTTACGCTGAAGCGTTCTATTTACTTGGACAAGTTTATGAACGCACCGGACGTAAAGAGTTGGCCCGGCAGGCGTTAGAGAAAGCGAATGCAGCCAGGACGCGGAAGAATACCCCACTGTTTCAGGTGACTAAATCCGGAGTGCTGCGGCTAATGGCGAACGCGGACAAGCGGCTGGCGCATGCGCTGCGGGAAGATGCTCTCGGCGCGTTCAAAGCGACGGAACAGTCGCATTAGAGAAGGAAAAAGCAGTCTCGCGCAAAGCCGCAAAGGCGCAAAGGAAGACGCAAAGAAGACCCGCTTCTTTGCGTCTTTGCTCAATTTCGTGGTGTTTATGCTCTTTTGTGGCGAGCGTTGCTGCGTTGACAGTCCGTGCTTCGTAGCTATAATGACCCTTTTGCGCGCATAGCGCCGGAAGTAGTTATGCGTATCGAGCTTGATAAGTTAGAGGGTCGCAAGGGCGATTTCGCCCATGTTTATCAGCCTGACGAGCTGAACCCGATCGACGAAAGAGTAAAGTTGACTGAGCCTGCGGCCGTGTCCGGCAAGGTCCGACTCGCCGGAAACGAGGTTTTCGTCAGCGGACACATCGAAACCCGAGCTCAGGTTGAATGCGACCGGTGTTTGCAGCCGGTTGAGTTACCGGTGAGCGCCGATTTTGCCCTCGAGTACATTTCTGGCGCCGATTACGAATCGAGCGCTGTGGCAGAACTGACCGAAGACGAAATGTCGGTTTCAGTCTTCGACAGCGAAGCGATCGACGTTGACGAGATCGTGAAAGAGCAGGTTTTGTTGACCGTTCCGACTCGCATGCTTTGCCGCGAAGACTGCAAAGGCATTTGTCCTGAGTGCGGCACTGACAGAAACACCGGCGAATGTAATTGCGTTACAAACGATATCGATCCGCGTTGGGCGGCTCTTAAAAACTTAACGGAGTAATTATGCCAAATCCTAAGCGACGACATTCTAAGGCTCGTCGAGATAAACGACGCGCGCACGATGCCTTGCGCGCACCGCAGACAACGTTGTGCCCGAATTGCCGTGAGCCCCGTATGCCCCACCGCGTTTGCCCCAAATGCGGCCATTACAAAGGTCGCGAAGTGGTGCAGGTCGAACAAACCTAAACTAAATCTGTGCGAAGTCAGTCGAAGCATCAGGCCCCTTTAACGGGCAAGGTCGTTCTCGACGCAATGGGAAGCGACCAGGCGCCGCACGTCGAAATTGATGGCGCTCTTGCTGCGACGCGTGACTTCGACATTGGCGTTATCCTCGTGGGCCAGGCCCACAAGGTTGAGCCTGAGCTGCGAAAATGTGGTTGGCGCGGCGACGGCGATCGCGGGATTGAACTGGTAGACGCGCCTGAAGTGATTGCGATGGACGATCCCGTCGCGACTTCGGTGAGGCGGAAGAAGAAGAGTTCTTTGAGGATCGGCACGAAGCTGGTGATTGAGGGCCGTGCCGATGGATTTGTATCGGCGGGAAATACCGGCGCGGCGATGGCGACGGCGAAGATGGTGATCGGCGCGCTCCCCGGTGTCGATAGACCGGCGCTGGCGGCGATGATTCCGACGAAGGCCGCGAAACCGACGTTGCTGCTCGACGTGGGCGCTAACGCCGAGTGCAAACCACATCACCTGGTTCAGTTTGCGATCATGGGTGATGCTTATTCACGTTCGGTGCTGGGTACGATAAAGCCTTCAGTCGGTTTAATGAGCATCGGCGAGGAGGAAGCCAAGGGAAACGATCTGACGAAGGAAGCCTTTCCGTTGTTGCGGCAGTTGAGCAACATCAACTTTGTCGGTAACGTCGAGGGCCGCGACGTCTTCTCCGGCATGGTTGATGTGATCGTAACCGATGGATTTACCGGAAACGTCATGCTCAAGCTGTCGGAAGGGCTGACTGAAGCGATGCTTTCGATGCTGAAGCGCGAGTTGACGCAGACGGCAGTGACGAAAGCAGGCGCAGTGTTAGCGAAACCAGCGTTTCGGAGTATCAAGAAGCGTTTGGATTATTCGGAATATGGCGGCGCGCCGCTGTTGGGAGTTAACCGAATCGTCGTGATCGGGCATGGTCGATCGAATGCGCGCGCGATCCGCAATGCGATTCGGAGTGTGAAAGAGTTTTCCGAACATCGAACGAGCGAATTAATTGAAGAGGGAATCAAAACCCAACCACAAATTACGCGCGTGAGCCCAGACCTTAATCTGGGTGTATCTGTGTAATCTGTGGCTGATTGTAGTAATCTGAGGAACGATGGTTAATCAACGCGCTGGAGTTTTGGGTACGGGTCATTCGTACCCTGAAGGCATTCTGACGAATGCGGATCTCGCGGAGATAGTTGAGACTTCTGACGACTGGATCACAACGCGGACGGGTATCAAACAACGTCGCAAGGCTGCGTCCAACGAATACACATCGTTGTTTGCAGTGCGCGCTGCCAGACAGGCAATCGAGCGCGCGCGTTTGGATCCGTCTGACATAGACTTGCTTTTATGCGCCACGGTCACGCCGGACCAGATACTGCCTTCGACCGGCTGCATCATCCAGGCAGAACTCGGCGCGAACAACGCGGCAGCAATGGATATTGTGGCTGCGTGCTCAGGTTTTCTGTACGGAGTTTCCCTCGCTGATTCAATGATCAAGACGGGTCAGGTGCGACACGCTGTAGTCGTCGGCGCCGAGATCCTGACGCAGTATGTTGACTACACCGATCGCCAGACGTGCGTCTTGTTTGGCGATGGCGCGGGCGCCGCGGTGTTAGGTCCGGCTGATAGCCAGCGAGGTATTCTCGCGAGCAAGATCAAGTCAGACGGCCGTTATGAAGAACAGCTTTTTTCGCCAGGCGGTGGGACGCGCAAGAAGCCGACAGCCGAGACGCTCGCTGCCGGCGATCATTTCTTCAAGATGAAGGGAAACGAGCTGTTCAAAGTTGCGGTGCGTTCGATGGCGGAGATCTCGCGCGAGGTGTTGGAGCGGGCTGGCGTGAAGTCAGACGACATCGATCTTTTTATTCCGCACCAGGCCAATCAACGGATCACTGAGGCCGTTGCGGATCGTTTGAACGTGGACATGTCGAAGGTCTATTCAAACATCGCGGTCCATGGAAACACTTCTTCTGCGTCGATCCCGATCGCGCTCGATGAGTGCGTTGAAGCGGGTCGTGTGAAGGAAGGCGATCTGGTGTTGATGGCTTCGTTTGGCGGCGGCGTGACGTGGGGCGCGGTCTTGATGCGATGGTAAATCCACAGATTACGCAGATGGAGACAGATTAATTCGTGTTATCTGTGGCACTGGTTTTTCCCGGACAGGGGTCGCAAAGCGCTGGGATGGGTAAGTCGTTGGCGGAGAATTCCGCTGCGGCGCGACAGGTCTTTGAAGAGGCTGACGATGCGTTGGGGTTTGCGATCTCGAAGCTTTGTTTCGATGGTCCAGCCGAGGATCTTCAGTTAACTGAGAATACGCAACCTGCGATTCTGACAGTTTCCGTCGCGGCGTTTCGCGCGATGAAAGAAGCGGGAATCGGCGTTCCGGCATTTGTCGCCGGGCATAGTTTGGGTGAATATTCCGCTCTTGTCGCTGCCGGAGCTTTGAGTTTAGCGGACGCCGTTAAGACCGTCCGCGCGCGTGGGCGCTACATGCAGGAAGCGGTGCCTGTTGGCACAGGCGCCATGGCTGCGGTGATTGGCGGTGAACTAAGCGACATTCAACGCGTATGTGAAGAAGCGCGCGGCGATCAGGTTTGTTCGGTTGCAAATAGCAACTCGCCGAATCAGGTTGTAATCGCCGGCAATACTGAAGCTGTCGATCGCGCGATTGAGTTGTTGAGCGGTGTCGCCAAGCGAGTGATCAAGTTGAAAGTAAGCGCGCCGTTTCATTGCGCGCTGATGAAGCCGGCCCAGGACAGGCTGGCGCTCGATCTCGAGCAGCTTAATTTCAACGCGCCCGAGGCGCCCGTCGTTACAAACGTCGATGCACGTGTCACGACTGCGCCGGACGAGTTGCGCGATGCGCTTGTCAGACAGGTTTCAGCGCCGGTGCGATGGTTGGAGTCGATGCAGTTGCTGATGCAGCAGGGCGTCGATACCTTCGTTGAAGCTGGACCAGGAAAAGTTTTGTCAGGTCTAATGCGTCAGATTAGTCGCGACGCTAAGATGCTGAACGCAGAGGATGCGGAAAGTTTGGCGGCAACGCGTAGTGCGCTTGCCGGGCAGTTTTAATTGGTTTAATAAACTCACAGAGGAGCAAACAGATGCCCGATCAAGAGATCGAGAATAAGGTAAAGCAGATAATTGTCGACGAGCTTGGTGTCGATGAAAACGAGGTCACGCCGAACGCCAGGTTTATCGATGACCTCGGCGCTGACTCGCTGGACACGGTCGAACTCGTGATGCGTTTTGAAGAGGAGTTTGGCATTGAGATTCCCGATGAGGACGCGGAAAAGATTCAGAGCGTGCGGGACGCGTACAACTATATCGACCAGCACAAGAAATAGTGATGGTCTTCTCTGTGAACGTCTTAATAGGTCGTATGCGTCGTATGCGGCCTATATGACCTATCGGAGATTGATTCTCAAGGAGTTTTAACTTTGACACGTCGTGTCGTGATTACAGGCCTCGGCCTCGTCACACCTGTCGGTAATACTGTCACAGACACCTGGACCGCCCTGATGAACGGGCGCAGTGGCGCCGACTACATCAAGAAGTTTGATGCGGAGCGGTTTTCAGTCAAGTTTGCCTGCGAAGTAAAGAACTTCGACCCGCTGACATTCATCGCAAAGAAAGAGGCGCGCAAGATGGGCGCCTTTATTCATTATGCGATTGCAGCGTCGATCGAAGCGATGGCTGACTGTGGTATCAAACTCACCGAAGGAGGCAAGTTTCCCGATGACATTGCCGAGAACTGCGGTACTTACATCAGCAGTGGCATCGGAGACTTCTGGGCCATCGAACGCGAGCACTCGAAGTTGCTCGACGACGGTCCCGATCGCGTCTCGCCGTTCTTTATCGTCTCTGCAATCGTGAATCTCGCCGCCGGCCAGGTCTCGATTCGTTTTGGCGCAAAAGGACCAAACTCCGCCACCGCTACCGCCTGTGCGGCAGGCGCACACGCTATCGGCGACAGCTTCAAGATCATTCAACGCGGCGATGCTGATGTCATGATCTGTGGTGGCGCAGAGTCGGCCATCACGCCGATGAGTGTCGCTGGTTTCGCGTCGATGCGTGCGCTGTCGACAAACAACGACGATCCGCTGCACGCGTCACGTCCGTTTGAAAGAGATCGCGACGGCTTCGTTATCGGTGAAGGCGCCGGCATCATGATTCTGGAAGAGCTGGAGCGCGCGAAACGCCGGGGCGCGAAGATCTATGCGGAGCTTGTCGGCTACGGCGCTGCGGCCGACGCGTTCCATCTCACAATGCCCGACGAAACTGGCTCGGGCGCCCGGCGCGTGATGCAAAGAACGCTGAAGGATGCGGGCGTGAAGCCCGAGCAAGTCGGTTACATCAACGCTCACGGAACATCCACTCCGTACAACGACAAGTTTGAGACGCTCGCAATCAAACACACGTTTGGCGAACACGCGTACAAGCTTGCGGTCAGTTCGACCAAGTCGATGACTGGACACCTGTTGGGCGCCGCCGGTGGAATCGAGAGTGTCTTTTCCGTGCTGACGCTTTACCGGAACGTTATTCCGCCGACGATCAACTACGTGAATCCCGATCCGGAATGTGATCTCGACTACGTTCCGAACGAACCACGCGAGGCGCGTGTTGATTACGTGCTTTCGAATAGCTTCGGGTTCGGCGGAACGAATGCGGCGTTGTTGTTTAAGAGGTACGAAGGTTAGGTCTTTGGATTTGGGTTTTTGAAATGAAGATTTTGGTAATGATGAAACAGGTCGCGAATAAGGATGCGATCCTGCGGATTAACAAGGACGCCACCTGGATCGAGGAGGGTGATCTCTCCTTCGAGGTAAGCGAGTCGGACGGCTATGCGCTGGAAGAAGCTTTGCGCGTGCGCGAGAAGCTCGGTGGTGAAGTTGTTGTTTGTTCGATGGGCCCGCAGCGTGTGAAGAGCGTCATCAAAGATGCCCTCGCGCGCGGCGCTGATCGGGCGATTCACGTCGTTGGCGACAACCTAACGCATCTCACGCCGTACGCTGCCGCAACCGTGTTGGCAGATGCCATCCGTGAAGAGAAACCTGATCTGGTGATGACCGGGTTACAGTCAGACGATCATGGTTATGGCCAAACCGGCGTGATCATGGCTGAGCTGCTTGGCCTGCCGCACGCGACGATCGTAATCGAACTCGACGCGGCGGCCGACAAGTTGCGCGTGAAGCGAGAGCTCGAGAGCGGTTGGTATCAGTGGTACGAGATGCCGCTGCCGGCGCTGTTGACGATCCAATCGGGCATCAGCCAGATTCGTTATGCGACGTTGAAGGGCATCATGGCGGCGAAGAAGAAGGAGATCAAGGAAGTCACTCCATCTGCGGATCTCGTTGCTCGTCCATCGCATCAGCGCGTCGAGAAAATTTACCTGCCGACGAAGACGAAGCAGACGCAGATGCTCGGCAATGGCGATGCGAAGGCGGGCGCGGCGGAGTTGGCGCAGAAGCTGCACGTCGAGGCGAGAGTGTTTTAGCCACGGATCAGACGGATAGATACAGAAATGAGTAACGGCATACTGGTTTTTATTGAACATAAAGGCGGGGTTGCGAACCGGAGTTCGATTGAGGCGATAGCGGCTGCGCAGGCGCTGGGATCGCAGTTGCAGCAGACCGTGAGTGCAGTTGTGCTCGGCAAGGATGTTTCCGGCCTGGCTCAGGAGATCGCAGCGTACGACCTGGAGAAGGTCGTGTGCGCAACGAATGACAAGTTAGCCGACTACACGCCCGATGCTTACGCCGATGGCATGCAACAGGTAGTCAAGCAAGTTGATCCAAACTTCGTCTTCCTGACTCACACGTATCAGGTTCGTGACTTTGCCCCGAAGCTGGCGGCGCGTTTTGGGAAATCTCTCATCAGCGACTGCATCCGTGCGAAAGCCGACGGCGGAAAGATCAGTTTCACGCGACGGATATTCTTAGGCAAGCTCGATGCGGATGTGGTTTCAGATGGTGAGCCGCCGGTGTTCGCTACTTTTCAAACTGGTGCTTATCGCCCAGATCAGGCAGCGAAGGGAAGTGGAGCGCCGGTCGAGAACGTCGCGGTCGAAATCGGCGAAGTACGCATGGTTCCCGAGGCGCCGTTCCAGGAAGCGAAACAGGCCGTCGACCTCACCAAGGCAGAAGTGATCGTTGCCGTAGGCCGCGGTATCAAGAACAAAGACAACCTCGTGCTGGCTGAGAGGTTGGCTGAAGTCCTGGGTGGTGATCTGGCTGCCTCGCGTCCGATCTGCGACGCTGAGTGGCTGCCGATCGATCGGCAGATCGGATCTTCAGGACAAACTGTCGCGCCGAAACTCTATGTAGCGCTGGGAATCTCAGGCGCGATTCAGCATTTGGTTGGCATGAAAAACTCCGGGACGATCGTCGCTATCAATAAGGATCCGGAAGCACCGATCTTCGACATCGCGGATTACGGCATCGCCGGCGATCTCTTTGAAGCGGTCCCAGTGCTCACTGAAGAAATCAAAAAGATCAAAGGCGTCAGTTAGTACGGAGATTACGCAGATTACACGGAAATAATCTGTGTTATCTGTGGATGGTTTTCCTCAACTCCTCAACCACCTCCTCGGGCGTCCACTTGCCGTCGGTGTAAACCTTCGCAACTTTGCCCTCCGGAGTAACGATCACCGTCCTCAGTCCGTGAATGATCTCATCCTTCTGCGGGTAGTACCTTAAACCAAAAAACTCGGCCATCTTCTTCGTCTCGTCATCCTTTGCCGCGGCGAACTCCCAGTGCGCAAACGTCTCTTCCTGATAGCGCTCCGTGTGTGCAGCACCATAACTGCGCAGCACCTGCGGTGTGTCGTATGCCGGGTCGAAGCTGATGCTCAGCAGGTGCGTCTTTTCGTAAGTTTCTGCATCCTCGCCGAGCGCTCGATCGACCTGTGCAAAATTGTTGCTCATGCGGTCGCAGTATTCAGGTTTCGGACAGCGTGTGAAAATAAACGTCAGCAGCAGCGCTTTTCCGCGATAGTCGTGCATGCGAATCTCACGATTGTCCTGGTTGCGGAGCGTGTAGTTTGGAACTTCATCGCCTTGCTTCGCCTGCACCACGGCGGGCAGCGACGACGCGTTGCCGGTCGACTTCACGATGATCAGTTCTTCCAACCATGAGTGAGAACCGTCGACCACGAGTGTTGCCGTCACTTGATCATCCGGCCCAAGGATCTCCAGATCTGACTCACTCGGAACCGTGAAAGGCATGGTCATCGCGGGCATAAAACCCTTAATGTCATCGTGAGAGATTGTTACGAGCTGCTTTTCCTTTTCGACGAGCACGACGGTGCCCTTCAGCTCGTATCGTCGCTCGTGCGAACGATCGCGGCGGCATGAAGCGCCTACAGCAAGACAGACGATCAGGACTAGTAAAAGAAGAGACTTCATTTCGTTGTTATGGGGTTGAGTTGTGCGTCGTAGAGCCGTTGGTAAGTCCAGTAGTTCGACATCACTTTATAAACATAATCCTTCGTCTGCGAAAAGCCGATTTCGGGAACGTAGCGATCGGGTTCAGTTGAACGAGAGCGCGCAATCCAACGCGCCAGGTTGTCTGCGCCGCCGTTGTAGGAACCGGCCACTGCCTGCGGTTGATCGGGAAACTGTTGAAATAGGTTCGCGAGGTACTGCGAACCGAAAAGAATCGCGGTATCGGGACTGTAAAGATCGTCCTGAACGAAATTTTGTAGCTTCAACTGAGCAGCCATCTGGTCGGCGGTAGCGGAGATGAACTGCATCATGCCACGGGCTGCAGCGACTGATTTCGCGTCTGCCTGAAAACGTGATTCCTGTCGCGCGATCGAGAGCACCAACCTTGGATCGACGTTGCGGCTGACCGCGTGCTGCAAGAGCGATGCGCGAAAAGGCGCTGGATAAAGTAATTCCAGCAATTCACGC
This sequence comes from Pyrinomonadaceae bacterium, assembly GCA_044867735.1. GTDB lineage: Bacteria > Acidobacteriota > Blastocatellia > Pyrinomonadales > Pyrinomonadaceae > PSRF01. Next base: position 11,063 of record JBIOVO010000018.1, read on the forward strand.
GGCGCCAGGTCGATTAGGTAGTCCGGCGGCAACGAACGCCACAGCTGTTCCGCGAAACGTACGGCCAGGTTTGGGTTCCCGGCCCGCAGTGATAAGACAGCGATGGTGTAGTCTTCGTCAGATAGCGTGGATCGGTTTCCCGGAACTCGCCTGGCTAAATATTCGGGAAGTGCCTCGTCGTAGAGACCGAGAAGAAGAAGATTGTCAGCCATTGAATCCGAGTTCGTTATCAGCGAGACCTTCGTGAACTTCGGCAAGCGATAAGAAGGGATGATGCCGTAGATTGATTGTATTGACCGCAAAATATCCGCACGAGTTGCCGGATCGTTAGTGAGTCGCAAAGACCTCTGTTCGTCAGCCAATTGTCCGGTGGTACCCGAGCTGCGCGTCAGACTGTTTTCGCTTGAGCGGAGCATGTTGAGACGTGTTCTTATGAGTGAACGTGCCTTTTCGTTGTTTCCGAGAAGCAGCAGTCTTTGCGTGGCGCGCCAGCCGTAATACTCGTTGCGTCCATCCGGAATGACTAAGTACCCGCTGATCGCGTCTTCCAGTTGCCCCGATTGCTCGAGAGCAAGGGCGCGCAGAAACGTTACTTCAGCGGAAGTTGTGCCGCCCGGCACGCGCGTTCCGCCGAGCTCTGAGATCTTCAACAGCTCATCTGCGTCGCGAACGACGGTGGCCCAGCTTCCCTGGGCCATGTGAATGCGGAGTTGGGCGAACAGTGCGAGCGTGCCGCCGAGATCGTTCTTGAAGCGCACCCGAGTTTGTTGGACCCAGTTCAGCGCTTCCGGATAGCGGCCTGCTTCGTGAAGCGAATCGATCAAGTTTAGATAAGGACGTTCGGGACTCGGCGGGTCAGGAAAGCGATCGATTAGCAGTTTGTAGGCGTTGACGGCGTCGTCAGTGCGCCTAAGGCGATTGTAGCTGGAGCCGACAAAACCGAGTGCTTCGCGGGCGCTCGACGATTCCGGGTACGTATCAAAGACCTTCTGGAAAAGTTTGACTGCTTCGTCGAACTTGCTTTCCTGATACAACCCGCGGGCGATTTGGAAGATCGCGTTTGGCGCCGTCGTGCTTTGTGGAAAGCGATCGATGAGTGCCTGGTAGTGAACGCGTGCGCCGGGGAAGTCGCGATTGAACTGGTAGATCGAGGCACGCAGTAAGAGATCGGCTTCGGAAAGGTTTGCTGCCGGTCCTTTGTCGAGTTGGTCGAGTTGCCGGACGGCTTCGAGCGCGAAGTCGTCCGGACGCGACGCGTCCGGCATCTGCATGATCAGTTTTGCAAAGACGTCGCGCGCTTCGGCCGTCTTTTCGGAACGCACGTAGGCTGTGCCCATCAATGCCATGCCTTCGCGGGCCGTCGGAGTGTTTTTCGAGAGCAGTAAAGGCTTGGCGCTGTTGGCGGCGGCGAGGAAGTCTTTGCTTTCGAAAAAGCTCTCGCTGAGTCGTAACGTTGCGGCTTCGAAGAGAATACTTCCGGGCGTCGTGGCGAGAAGTCGTTGCAACCGTTCGCGTTCGAGAACGAGATCTCCCGTGGCGCGAGCGATTTTTGCGAGACGCCACAAAGCATACTGCACCAGACGTGAGTCGGTGGAGGCGATTGTTTGATAACTTGCGGTCGCGCTCGCGACATCGCCCATTCGCTCTGCTATTCGTCCGAGGAGGTATTCGTAGTTTTTGTCACGGAAAAGAGCCGCGTCGGTCGTGCGCAGTTTGTTAATTTCGGTGCGCGCGGTTTGCCAGTCTTCGGACTCGACCGCAGCCACGATAGCTTGCTGAAGCGGAGTTTGGGCCGCTGCCGAGACCGCCACCAGGCCGAGAATGAGTGAAAGAAAGATTAATCGACGCAAAGACATGCGCGTGATTATCATCGAGCGGGCCACGAAACACCAATCTGTGTAATCTGTGTATACTAGTGTCGCTGCAAGAAGGCACAAAAAGCACAAACCATGGTGGCAGAGAATATTAAAACAAGTGCACGTTTGCTTGAGGCATCGTCTTTGGCGGCGAGGATCAAGCAAGAGGTTCAGACTGAGATCGAATCGCTGGTGGTGCGCGGCGTCCGTCCGTGTCTCGCGGCGGTGCGTGTGGGCGATGATCCGGCGTCGGCAGTGTACGTACGAAACAAGATTCGCGCATGCGAGGAAGTTGGCATTCGATCGGAGCATCATGCGTTGCCCGAAACGACAACCACTTCCGAGTTGCTCGACTTGATCTCATCGCTGAATGAACGTGATGACGTTGACGGCATCCTGACGCAACTCCCGTTGCCCAGGGGCATTGAAGAGACAGCGATAACTGAAGCGATCGATCCCGCAAAAGACGTCGATGGTTTTCATCCCGTCAATGCGGGCAAGTTGGCGATGGGGAGACCGGTGTTTGTGCCGTGCACGCCCGCGGGCATTATCGAACTGTTGGACGACAACGCGATCGAGATTCGGGGGACGAACGCCTGCGTCGTCGGCCGCAGCCAGATCGTGGGCCGTCCGATGGCCCAACTGCTGTTGCAGCGGGACGCGACCGTCACCATCTGTCACTCGCGAACGCGAGATCTCGTCGCGGTCACTCGCACGGCCGATCTTCTGGTAGTGGCAATCGGACGAGCAGGCTTCATCGGGCGCGATCACATCAGACCGGGTGCAACGGTGATCGATGTTGGAATGAATAAAGTCTCCGAAGCAAGCGAAGTGGCCGCGCTATTTGGCAGTGACAGTGAAAAGCGACTTGAGGTTGTCGCTAAGCGTGGTTTCACCCTCGTCGGCGACGTCAATCCCTCGGAGGCTGCTGAGGTCGCCGGCAAGTTAACGCCCGTGCCGGGCGGCGTCGGTCTGCTTACCGTCGCCATGTTGATGAAGAACACGTTGAAAGCAGCACAACTACGGCGAGGATAAATTGTTACGAGTCGGCTTAACTGGTTCAATCGCCGTCGGTAAATCGTTCGTCGCCTCTGTCTTTACGGAACTCGGTTGTCATGTACTCGACGCCGATCAGACCGCTCGTGAAGTCGTCCTCCCGGGCGCGCCTGGTCTGAAAGCCGTCGTAGAAGCCTTTGGAGAAGAGACGCTAAATCCTGATGGTACGTTGAATCGAAAGCATGTGGCTGCGTTGGTCTTTGCCGACGAACAGCAGCGCCAACGTCTCAACAGCATCCTTCATCCGTACATCATTGCCCGCCAGGACGAGATCCTGCGCGAATGGGAACTCGCTGATCCGCACGGCATCGGAATCGTCGATGCTGCATTGATGATCGAATCGGGCGGCTACCGGCGCTTTGATAAGTTGATCGTGGTTCATTGCCGGCCTGAGGTACAGCTCGAACGGCTGATGTTGCGCGACAAGCTTTCACGCGACGAAGCCGAGCGGCGCATCAACTCACAAATGCCGCAGGAAGAGAAGCAGAAGTTTGCCGACTACTTGATCGATACTTCGGACGGGTTTGAGTTAACCAGAGAACAGGTACTTAAAGTCCATAAGGATCTTGTCCGTATTGCGCAAAACTAAGCCCCGAATGAGTCGCCTGCAACTGAGACGTTCGCGTTTCTCGCTGCTCTGTTCGCTTGCACTGGTTTTTTGTTTGACACACACCGGCTGTTTCAGCACTACCCAACCTTCGACTTACTACGGCCGAATAATACCGCCGACGTCGCAGGAATTTCGCTGGAGCAACGGCGGACTACCGCAAACATTCGATCCGGCGTTTGCGGCCGCGCCGCCGGACACGGACGCCGTCAGAGCGCTGTTTGAAGGATTGACTGATTACGATCCACGCACGCTGGATCCCGTGCCGGCAGTAGCAATGCGTTGGGAGTCGTCAAACGAAGGTCGCGTCTGGACGTTTTACCTACGTGATAACGCGCGCTGGTCCAACGGCGAAATGGTTACTGCCGACGATTTTGTTCGTTCGTGGGAACGTACGCTGAAGATCGGCCCGCTCGCTCCACACACGGAGCTACTGGCAAACATCGAAGGAGCAACGCCCCAGGCTCCGAACGCGGAAGAAGTGTCAAAAAAGATCTTGCCGCTGCATCGCCTTGGTGTTCGCGCTCTCAACGAACACGTTTTGCAGGTCACTCTGCAACATCCCGATCAGAGCTTTCCCGCTCTCGTGGCCCATCCGGTGTTTCGTCCGGTTAAAGTTGCGAACGCTGAGCGCACCACGCGTCTTGAGTCGCACGAACTGATATCAAACGGCGCATTCCTCCTGTCGGCAACAGACAATGATCGCGTTCGACTGGAACGCGCCAAAACCTACTGGGATGGCGAATCGGTGGCGCTCGAGAACGTGACTTTTGTGAACACGGCCAGCGCTGAAGACGCGCTCAGTGCTTACGAAGCAGGGGAAATCGATGCGATCACCAACGCACCCTTCGAACCCCTGGCCCTCAAGCTCTTAGCCCCTTACAAAGACTTCCGCCGTTCGACCTTTGGGGCCTTGACGTACTACCGCATCAATACGTCGCGGGAACCATTCAACGACGTGCGCGTACGTGAAGCGCTGGCGCTGGCAATCGATCGCGAACGCGTCAGCCGCGACGATCTCGGCGGTGCGACCGAACCCGCCGGAAAGTTTCTGCCTGAAGCGATGTCGGGTGAAAAGCCGGTCGTGAATAAGACGGAACTGATCCAGCACGATGCCCAGAAGGCCAGGGAACTGCTGGCCGAAGCCGGCTATGCTGACGGCGACGGATTTCCGGTTATCAGGTTGCTGATCAACCGCAACGACCAGCAGCGAATCGTGGCGCAATCGATCGCGGCTATGTGGCGAGCAACACTGAGTATCGAAACGGAGATCGTGATGCGCAACTGGGACGAGTATGAAGCAGCGATAAAGGCAGGCGACTACGATGTGGTGCGTCGTGGAGTCGTCATGCAGACAACCAGCGAACTGCTCAATCTCAGGTTGTTGTTCGCCGGCCCTGATTCGGATGTGCTGCAAGTCGTTCCGACCGCGCCGAATGGAAATCCAGGATCTGTCACCACACCTGAAGAAAAGGAAGTGGTCGAGACTGAGTCGCAGGCGTTGAAGGACCTGAAAGCGGTGCCGATCTACTTTGCGTCTTCGTATGCGATGGTGAAGCCGTACGTATCAGGTTTTGACTCGAACGTGTTGGACGCTCCGTGTTTGAAAAAGACGCGCCTGGATACGACCTGGAAGCAGCCTTGAGTGAATCCACATCCTGACAATCAGGCGACGCGTCTGTCTGCTGCCGAGGTAGTTGCCAGAGGTGGCGTAATCGCATTTCGCACCGACACGTTCTACGGACTCGGCGTAGATCCACTCAATCCCACCGCTGTAGCTCAACTAAGACAGTTAAAGGGCAGGGAAGACAACAAGCCGATACTGCTGTTACTGGCAGACGAGAGTGTCGCCGATCGTTTTATCGCGGAGAGATCTGAAGCTTTCGCCGAGGCTGCGAGAAGATACTGGCCAGGACCGTTGACGATAGTTGGACCGGCAGTCACGACCTTGCCTGTCGAGATCACTGCCAGAACGGGAACTGTCGGTGTGCGGGTTCCCGCGGACGAGAACGTTCGTGGGCTGGTTAGTCAGTGTGGCGGAGCACTCACGGCAACGAGTGCGAATCCATCAGGCAGTGAACCGGCTCGTTCGGCGGCAGAAGTCTTCGGATACTTCGGCGATCGGATCGATCTGATAATTGATAGTGGCGAAGTTACGGCTACTGAACC
>JBIOVO010000019.1:0-19184 GCA_044867735.1 Pyrinomonadaceae bacterium
GGTCTCGATAAGAAGAAAGACGAGACGATCGCAGTGTTCGACTTCGGTGGCGGTACGTTCGACGTTTCGATCCTCGAAGTCGGTGAAGGCGTGGTTGAAGTGAAGTCGACCAACGGCGATACGCACCTCGGCGGTGACGATATCGATGAACGGTTGATCGAGTGGATCATCGACGAGTTCAAGAAGGACCAGGGTATCGATCTTTCAAACGACAAGATGGCGCTTCAACGCCTGAAGGAAGCGGCAGAGAAGGCGAAGATCGAGTTGTCGAGCACGATGGAGACGGAAGTGAATCTGCCATTCGTGACTGCCGATCAGTCCGGACCAAAGCACCTCGCGATGAAACTAACGCGAGCACGGTTCGAGCAGTTGGTGGAACCGATCCTGTCGCGGCTCCGTGGACCAGTTGAGACGGCGTTGAAAGACGCTGGTCTCGATGCGAAGAAGATCGACGAAGTAGTGCTTGTTGGTGGTTCGACGCGTATTCCGAAGGTCCAGGAGATCGTGAAGGAAATGTTTGGCAAAGAGCCAAACAAGAGCGTGAACCCGGATGAGGTTGTTGCTATCGGCGCGGCGGTGCAGGCCGGCGTGCTTTCAGGTGAGAAGACCGACATCCTGTTGCTCGACGTTACGCCGCTCAGTCTCGGTATCGAAACGCTCGGTGGTGTATTCACGAAGTTGATTGAAAGAAACACGACGATCCCAACGCGGAAGTCGGAGATCTTCTCGACGGCTTCTGATAACCAGACGTCAGTTGAAGTTCACGTGCTTCAGGGTGAACGGCCGATGGCCAGCGACAACCGCACACTCGGCAAGTTTCATCTCGTCGGCATTCCGCCGGCGCCGCGAGGTATGCCGCAAGTGGAAGTCACTTTTGACCTCGACGCCAACGGCATCGTGAATGTGTCGGCCAAGGACATGGGAACTGGCCGTGAACAGAAGATCACGATCACGGCTTCTTCCGGTTTGTCGAAGGACGAGATCGACAAGATGATGAAGGACGCCGAGTCGCATTCTGCTGACGACGCTCGCAAGCGCGAAGAGATCGAAGCTCGCAATCGTCTGGATGGTTTGGTCTACCAGATGGAGAAGACGCTCTCGGAGAACCGCGAGAAAGTCGGAGCCGTTGCTGCTGACGTCGAATCGGCAATAGCCGAGGCGAAGAAGGCATTGGCCGAAGGTGGAGTTGAACGACTGAACGACGCCTTCAATCAACTGCAATCCGCGTCGCACAAACTGGCTGAGGCACTTTATCAGCAGGCGCCACCGCCAGGCGCGGACGCGCAATCGGGTGGCGATCAGGCGTCGGCTGCGGGTGCGTCATCCTCAGGTAGTGCGGGTGACGACAACGTCATCGATGCGGAATACGTGGACGTAGACGAAAACAAGTAAAGGCATTGCCGATTTTCGATTGCCAATTGCCGATTGGAGAGGCGGAGACTTGTTATCCTCCGCCTTTTCGTCAAATCGGCATTCGGCAATTGGCAATCGGCAATAACTTAAATGGCGAAACAGGACTATTACGAAATTCTCGGCATCAAGCGCGACGCCAAGCCTGACGAAATCAAAAAGGCTTACCGGCGTTTGGCGCGGAAGTATCACCCTGATGTGAATCCGGGCGATAAAGCCGCCGAGGAACGGTTCAAGAAGATGTCGGAAGCGCACGACGTGCTTTCCGATCCAAAGAAGCGAAGCGTTTACGATCGTTTCGGGCAGTACTCCGAAAACCTTGCAGACGCACACGCGAGAGGCGCTGGTCCATCCACCGGCCGCACGTCTCCCGGATTCGATTTCACTGGCTTTGACTGGGGTGGAAGCTCGACCAGCACAGGAGGGGGCGGCGGCGGTAGCAGCAGTTTCCGCGATATTTTTGCCGACCTGTTCGGTGGTGGCGCGACGCGCGAAAAAGAGCCGCCACGGCCGCAACCGCAACGCGGCGTTGATATCGAGATGCCGCTCTCGCTCTCTTTCGAAGAAGCGATCAAGGGTTTAACTACAAACATCACCGTCAATCGTTCGGAGCAGTGTTCGCGCTGCAACGGCGCCGGTGATATCGGTGGTCCAGTTGTTGTTTGTCCGACCTGCAAAGGCTCCGGCCAGGTGCAACGCGCAGGCGGCCGGTTACGATTTGCGCAGGAGTGTCCTGATTGTGGTGGCACTGGACGGCGACGTTCACCATGCACGTTGTGTCATGGCGCCGGCACGACGCCGAAAACTGAGACTGTAAAGGTTCGCATTCCCGCGGGAGTGGAGACGGGTTCGCGAGTAAAGATTACCGGCAAGGGCGGTGGTGGACGTTTGGGCGCGCCGGCCGGCGACTTGTACATCATCACGAACGTTGGGCAGCACAAGTATTTCACGCGCAAGGGCGACAACATTTATGTGACTGTTCCGATCACGGTTCCGGAAGCCGCGCTTGGCGCGAAGATCGAGGTGCCGACAGTTGAAGGAAAAACGCAGTTGCGGATTCCGCCGGGAACGCAGTCAGGACAAAAGTTTCGTTTACGCGACCGCGGTGCGCCGTCGCTGCGCAACCCGGGCGCGAAGGGACATCAGTTTGTCGAAGTGCAGGTGACTTTGCCGAAAGTGATTTCGGAAGAAACGAAAGAGTTACTGCGGGAGTATTCGAAGCTTAATGCATCGAACCCGCGAGTCGAGATGGGGCTGGAGTGAGCAGGAAAGCCAAAACTTACACTATCAGCGCGGTAGCTGATCAGTATGGCATCCATCCGCAGACGCTGAGACTGTATGAGCGCGAGGGATTGTTGAAGCCGTCGCGGTCGGAGGGGAACACGCGTCTCTACACCGATCCGGATCTCGAGCGGCTGGAATTGATTCTTTCGTTGACGCGCGACCTCGGCGTGAATCTTGCGGGCGTGGAGATCATTCTCAACATGCGCGAGAAGATGGACGCGATGCAGCAGGAGTTTGAAAGGTTCTTTCAGTATCTCCAGTCGCACGCGGAAGAGCTCACCAATTTTGAACCGGCGCCTGAAGGAAGCGACGCGCTCGTTCCTCTCACTCGCGCTGCTGCACTACGCCGTCGCTCCTCCCGAAGTTAAGCCCACAAAGAATCCTACACGCCTACTGCACCATAGGAATTAACCACAAAGACACAAAGACACGAAGTTCATTTTCAGCTTTGTGTCTTTGTGTCTTTGTGGTTCAAAATCGCGGTTGATCTGGGGCTCACTTCGGTGCTAGAGTCGCGCGCGCAGTAAACCTCACGAATTAGGAGTAACAAAAATGACCTCACGTCTCACGCTTCTCACTATTCTTGTGTTCACTTTTAACTTTCAAACCACACCAGCGCAGGATCTCGACACGGTTGTGATTTCCGGTCGCATCACTGATCAGAACGCTGCGGTGATTCCGGGCGCGGAGATCAACGCCACACTCATCAAGACCGGACAAAAGCGCACGACCACGAGCGACGAAGAAGGCCGCTATCGACTCATTCAGCTCGAACCCGGAACGTACACGCTGCTGGTCTCCTCGGCTGGCTTTGCGCCGCAGGAGTTTACGTACATCACGACTGTTTCGGGCCAGAGCGTTCTGATGGACGTCACGCTGATTCCTTCAAGCGTCGTGACGGATACGGTGGTGGTTACCTCGGCAGATATTCCTGTCGTTGACACGAGACGAACTGTAACCGGTGCGACGCTCTCTACACGCGAAACGGAATCACTGCCAATCGCGACGCGCTCAGTTCTCGATCTGATCTTCACGCTACCGGGCATCACCGAAGAGCCTTTGTCTACGCGAGATCTCGCCGAAGATCGCAACACGAGCCATGCAAACACGCCCGAAGAAGCGGGCATGTTCTCGCTCGCCGGCGCCACTGCTTACTCAAACAACCTCACCATCGATGGTCTGGACAACAACGACGACCGCGCCGCGCGTGAACGTTTTCAACCTTCGCTCGAAGCAGTTGCCGAGGTGCAGGTGATCACCAATCAGTTTTCGGCGGAGTACGGCCGCGCGTCAGGTGGGCGCGTCAACTTGCGCACGCGCAGTGGTTCGCAGCAGTTTCACGGTCGCGGCTTTTACTTCTTTAGAGATGAATCGCTCAACGCAAATACGTTTAGAAACAATTCTCTTGGAGTGCCGCGTCTGCCACTCCAGGATCACGTCGCCGGATTCACGCTCGGCGGACCGTTGCGTCCGGCGCGCTCGACCGTGTTCTTCGTTTCGTACGAATGGAGCAAGACACTCGATAGCGCGCTCGTCGACACGCTGGTGCCTGTGCGCCAGAACCCCGCGTTTCCGCTCATTGGGCCAACACATCCGGAACGAAGCAGGCTCGAAGATGCGGAATCGCCAACGCTTGTAGCAGAGGTGGCGCCGTTTGTCTCGTCGCTCAGCACACCGTTGAAGAACACGAGCATCACCACTCGCGCAGATCATCAGTTTCGACCCGGACACGACCTGGCGTTGGTTTACCAGGCGGGACGGCTGCGAAACCTGCGACAGTTTGGCGGTGGTAATCGGCTCGCTGAGTCGCTTCAGGCACGCCGGCGCAATTCGGATGCGATCTCGTTTTCCGACACCTTCGTCTTCTCGGAGCGATTTGTTAATCAGCTACGCTTTCAATACTCACGTCTGGCGCCGGCGTTTGAAGCAAGCGGCGGAAACAAGCCGGTCGTGCTGATTGCCTTGAATGACTCATTGACCAATGAGGATCCGGAGAGACGTTCCGGAACGCTCGTCGCCGGTTCATCGACTTCCGGAGGTAGTGATCGGCGAGAGGCTCGTTGGCAGGTACAACATGTGCTCTCGTTTGTCAGCGGGAATCATTCGTTCAAAGTCGGCGCGGACGTTCATGGCGTGCGATCGACCTTCACCGATCTTTCCGATGCGACCGGCACCTTTAATTTCGCGAGCGCCGGCGACTTTCTCGCGGGCGTGCCGAGTCGTTTCCGGCAGAACTTTCAGAGTTCATCTACACAGAAGAATCTCTACGCAGGTTTCTTCGTCCAGGATGAGTGGCAGATCGTGCCGCAAGTGCTCTTGAGTTATGGCTTGCGTTACGAGTACGAAACGATACTTCGCGATCCCAACAACGTTGGACCAAGGTTTTCACTCGCTTATAGCCCGCTAAAGTCAGGAAAGCTCGCGGTGCGTTTTGGTGGCGGAATCTTTTTCAACCGTCCGTTGCTTCGCACCATCGACGATTTCACGCTCGGCAAACAACAACTGTTCTTCGATACCAATCTCCTTCGCGATCCCTCGACGGGAAACTTAATGACCGCGGAGCAGCGACGAGCTTTCATTGCGGAGAATTTTCGCTTTCCCGAGACGCTGACAGTTGAGTCGAGTTTAGTGCGGCGGTTCGGCGTTTTGAATACTGAGTTTTCGCGGCGGCTCGATCCGGATCTGCGAATTCCGGAGAGTTACCAAATCAACGCGGGTGTTGAGCGCGATCTCGGTCGGGGCTATTCCGCGGAGGCGAACTTTACCTTCACTCGCGGCATACATCTTTGGCGAGAGTTCAATGCAAACGCGCCCGTGCTTCCCGCAGGGTACCGAAACTTTTCCGAGTTTCTCGCCTCACGCGACTTCGCCAACTTCGCGACTACGTCAGGTCGTCCGCTTTTCAACTCTTCAACTGCGGGCGAGTTGATCAGATTCGCGTACGGCGGCGCGAGTCAGAATACTGTCGCGCGCGCGGTTGAGTTTGGCGTGCCGGTTTCGATGATGAATCTGAACAGCCCGTCGTCTACCACGATGATCAACGTTGCGCTCGCGGCGCTCAATCACCTGCGGCCGGATCCGGCTCGCGGAGAACTCGAGCAATTGATCTCCGCCGGGAACAGTTTCTATCGCGGCATGACGTTCGAGTTACGGAAGCGATTCGATTCGGGAGTCACCTTTCGCGCCGGGTACATGCTTTCGAGTCTGGTCGATGATGGTGTGGTGAATACTTCAGACGCGCTCGTTCCCGGAGACTTCCGCGCTGAGCGCGCACGTAGTCTGCTCGATCGACGACATCGATTCGTTTTTTCGGGCACGTTCAATCTGCCGGGGCTGGTGCAGTTGTCACCGATCTTGCGAGTTGCTTCGGGGGCGCCGTTCAACATCTCGCTTGGCGGGGCTGACCGAAATCTCGATGATGTTTCAAACGATCGACCGAACTACTCGGGAGATCTTCGTTTGTTGAAGTGGCGTGCGCCGGGTGAGCCGCTCGATCCGGCGGTGTTGCAGCGTTTCGGCATTCCTCAGATTGGTCAGGTGGGAAATCTCCCGCGCAATGCGGGACGTGGGCCAGGGCTCTTCGTCTTCGATCTGAACGTGACGCGCCAGATCCGCTTATCGGAGCGTGTGGTGCTGCAACCGTCCGTGGAGTTTGACAATGTGTTGAATAAGACTGTCTTCAGTTTCGGATCGGAGTTCATTGACTTGGATTCGTCGTTTCTGATGGCAACGCGGACGATGCGCCCGCGGCAAGTCAGACTTGGAGTAAGAATAGAACACAGATGAACACGGATCTAAAGCACGGAAAAATCACGGATCGGATTATCAAGTGCTTCTACGAGGTCTATAACGAACTAGGGCATGGATTTCTGGAGTCTGTTTACCAGAAATCGCTCTTGATTGTGCTTGATTCAGCGGGGCTGCAAGCTTGCAGTCCCGTACAAATTCCTGTGTGGTTTCGTGGTAAGCGAGTGGGGAGTTTCCAAGGCGATGTGCTGGTCGAAAACTGCGTCTTACTTGAGCTTAAGGTTTCGCGCTATTTGGACAGTACGCATAAGGCTCAATTACTCAACTACCTGCGTGCTACAGAGGTTGAGGTTGGACTGTTACTTAACTTTGGCGTCAAGCCGGAGTTCAAGAGGCTGCTTTTCGACAATTCTTGCAAAGTCCGATCGCCGGTTTCGGCTTGATCCGTCATTATCCGTGTCAATCTGTGGTCTAACTGCTTTACCACAGCGCGCCCTTGACCGCTCAATTCGTCTTTTCATCCATCTATTCATTGCCATTTTCCTTCTACTTCCTTCTGATGAGGGTCGTACGAATTGGTTGCTTCGCAGGTTGCATGCCACCACGTTTCCCCCACCTGTAACGCGGATTTAGCGGGCCAAATGGACCTTTCCCCGCACGATTTGGTGTCGCCGGGCCGCAAATGGCTTGTGGTAAACTTCCGACAGATGGCCATCACCGACTCACAAACCGAGCACGTTAGCGAGATTGAGGCAGCTCTGCTCGATGCCGATCTCTTCATGAAGTACCAGGCGACGGAACGAGCCATCAAACGCCTGAAAACGGCCCTCGACATGAATGGCCGTTCAATCAAATTGCGCGAACGTCTGCGCGAAATCTGTGCGGCCCACAAGCAGGCCGAAGAAGCGGCCCGACAATGCCTCGCCCTCGCCAGCATTTACATAGAACGAGAAGACTTCGACACGGCCCACGATCGTCTCCTCGAGGCCAAACAGCTCGACAATCGAATAAACATCGCCAAGGGCCTGGAAGCGATTCGCCGTGCTCGCCGGCCCGACCTCAAACCGACCCCGGCGCCCGAAGCCCACTTCGAACGCAAACATTTCACGCTCGCGGGAGATCTCTCGGCCGTCAGCGTTTTCGACGCCGTTCAGGTAATCGAAAACGCCAGGTTGAACGGGATCCTGACTCTGAGCGGCTCAAGCCACGAGGGGCAGGTGATGTTCAGCGATGGCCGAATTGTTGATGCTTCATGCAATGGAGAGTATGGCGATCTTGGCTTCCAGAAGGTGGTTGAGATCACCAGTGGCACTTTCGAATTCCAGAAGTCCGCGGACCAGTATCCAACTCGAATCCAGGCACTCAGCAACACCAACCTCATCCTCGACACCCTTCGCTTGTTAGACGAGAAAAAGGCTTGAAAAAGCCGAGCAAACCCTGTATACGGGTGCGGTCCTGATTCCTTAAATCCTTGAACCTTCGCCAGGACGCCTTAAAGGCCTGTAATTCACAAGGCAGAATTTCATAAGAGTTAGGGAGAACCCTGTCTTCCGCCGATATGAGTGCGGAAGAGCGCGTTTTGCGCTGAAACTTCGCTCACGATCTCTTTTAACGAGGCCGCCAAATGACATCGCCTGCCAAGTCTCCTCCACCCGTCGTGGTGAAAGATCTGCCCGGACCTGATTTCACAACTTACCTGGAAAAGTTTGCACCGCCGGCGACCGGCGGGGCAGATCAGCAGAGTGATGGTCAACAACCGACGCCGGACGCCGCTGGAGAAACCAAGGTCCCCAATCCGGCAAAGTCGTACGACGGATCTCTTCTCATCATGCACGGTCAGACCACCAAAGTGGCTCGAGGCCTGGCGTGCAAGGCCTATCAGGGCAACTACTGGAGCATCACTCTTCGAAGTGACGCCAAGAATCGACGTGAGGCAGCACCAAATTATCAGGAACTCATGGAAACGCAGCTTCGCCAGTACTCGGCAAGACATGCGAGCTCAAAGTCTAAACCGCAAAACTATCTGGGATATTGTCCGGTTGGTTACGAGAAGTATTCGTCTATCTTTCCAAAACCAGTTGCAGTTGAGTCAGCGGACCCTGCTGGTCCCAAGAATGAGATCTTCCTCAATGACATCTATACCCTCTCAAAACAGCTCTACGACATTCTACTTTCAGATCGCCGCATCCTCCCGAATGGATTACTAACGGTTACCGGCGCTACCGATTCTTCAAAGAGCCTGATTACGCGCGGCCTGATTTTTCTTTTTCTTGAAGCCATTGCGAAGGAGGCACTGGCTCAGAAACTAAGAAGGCCGCATCTGCTGACGCTCGAGGATCCGATCGAGCAGTACTACATCAAGGATCCGAACACTCAATCAGCTCCCCAAAAACTAGCGGACCTCGAGAACCTCCTGACCGCGCTCAATCTCGATTACACACCTCGGGAAAAGGGAGTTGACGCGGACAACTTGCGCGCGGTCATTCAAGACGCGAAACGGCAAACCCCGGCGGTCCTGTTTGTGGGCGAGACACGTGATTGGAAAGACTGGAAGGACTTGCTCGATTTTGGTGGTAGCGGTCACCTCGTCGTCACCACCTCCCACGCGGGTTCCGTGATCGAGGCGATGACGCAGATTTTCAGAAACACGGAGACACGAACACCTTCGCAGCGAAGCGAAATTGCTCGACGCATTCTCGGCATCGTCAACATTCGCAGTTATACGCCAGAGCCTGGCAAACATGCAGATGGAACTGACGGGTCGAGCATTCGCGCGCTGCTACCGTCGGTTTGGAAGAGCACGCCGCAGTCGATGAATAACCTCGTCGCCGATGGTCTCTCTTCAATCTTGCCTGCGAGAGGTCGTGAAAACGAACTCGGTTATTTCGGAAGGACATATTTCGCGACCGAACTGCTGAGACACGGTCAAAGGACGAAACAATTTGAAGACTGCACGGATAAAGAATCTCTTAAGAAAAAGATCCTACGAAAAGCCAGGGAATGGGACATAAAAGGAGCGTAAAAGAGCATGCCAGAGGTCCTCAGGTTTGGCATTACATCCCTCGATGAGTTGTTCGGAGAACCTACCGATAAGCCAAGGGCCGATATTGCTGCCGGCATTTATCTCCCTGATCCCACGGCCAGAGGCTATGACCCAACCATCAAAAACCCTTCAGCCGGGGATTCACATGAGGGTCTGCCGGAAGTTTTCACTACGAGTGTCTGCATTATCGGACCGACCGGCACTGGGAAGTCGATCTTTGCGCTTCATGTGGCTTCTACATATCTGTCCGATTGCATTGTAGAGAAGTCGCTCAATCCAAAGGCCAAACTCGGGATTCCCACGGTCCTGTATATTTCAACCGACCTCACTTACAAAATGGCCGAGAGAGCGTGGAGCAACTTTGCACTCAATTACCCGAAGACTCGGATCGATCCTTTCTATCCTAAAAACACAGGCGAGAAATCCAAGCCGGTAGACGAGATACTCCTGAAGAAGTGTGATCCAACCAGCCTGGCCCAGGACTTTGACGTCGTTAAGAACGAAGAAGGCCATGTGCTTTTCCTTGACATGGCTGCTTACACCGCCGGCGACGACTGGGGATTCCTGCACCGAGTGTTGTCGCTGCTGCCAATTCCAGAAGGCGGCGCGGGAGCGACTCCGAGTCCGAGGCATCTTGTCGTGATCGATGCGATTGAGGGGTTCGAGGCTCTTGGCGGTGAAGTAAATGCGTTTGGCGAAAAATCTACGCGACGCTCCCGCATAGCTCAGATGATGAGACTCGTTTCGGGAAAGTGTCATGCAGTGCTGGTAGTCGAACAATCCAGAGATACGGCGCGGCACGACACTCTCGGTGAAGAGTTTGTCGCCGACACCGTAATTCGACTGGACAGCATTTCAACCCGCAACTATGAACGACGTGTTTTGAAAGTCGAGAAGTGCCGCGGTCAATCTCACATTCGTGGTCAACATCACTATTCAATCCGATCTGGAAAAGGATCCACGACGGGTCTGCAAGTAAACCCTGACGATCCGAAAGTTCGAGCGCCAGTTATAGACAAACCTGCGGAGCCGGAGCGGCCAGAAGATGAATTCCCCTCACGGAAGGACAGGCCGAGTCACGTGGATCGTTACAAGCGTGGGGACGCAGATGCCCCTCAGTCGTCAACAAAGCCCGGCGATCCGGAAAAAGATCGCCAGTTGAGTCAAAGTTATGTCCAGGTGTTTCACTCCGTTCATCGCATCAGCCGCAAGATCATGGAGGATGAGATCAAGCAAACGGAGGATCGACCGAAGCCGCCGCTGCGCTACGCCGCATTCGGGATCAAATATCTCGATAACATGTTGGGTGGAACCGATGAGATCACGCTGAGCAAAGAGGATGAAGATCACTTCTGGTACGACACTCGTGGCCTTCCGTGCAGCCTGACGACGGCGCTGATCGGTGATTCATTAACGCAGAAGAGCACTCTTGGTCGGGCATTTCTGAGCCGCTGCTTCTTCCGATTTGACAAGAAATTGCGCGAGATCCGCGACTCTTTGATCCTGGCAAAAGCAAAAGATGAGCCTCTCCGCGTTGATGAATTGTGGAGATACATCACCAGAAAGGTCGATCTGTTATCGGAGTCTAAGTCCAAAGAAACAAAAGAAAGGGAATCGGAGATCCGCGGTTATCTAAAAACCTTCGCCATCCCCGAACTCTTTACCGCGCTTGAAGAGTTGGCTGGAAAGCATTCGATCATCTCAGAAGCGGCGGCGCCGAAGATGAGTTCCGACGTCCCTCACTTATTAACAAACGTCGCGGCCTGGCTGGCTGACTACCGAGCCGGAGTTGCAGTAATGCTCGTAACTCATAACACTGACTTTGAGTTGCTGGCGGAGGACTTCAAGCGCTGGCTTTACTCAGATCCAAACTTCGAACGGTCCCTTAATCTGCCTGGTTATGATTACGCTCTTACGAACTACATCAAGGGCGGAACGATTTGCCGGCGCTTGGAGATCCACAGTCTCTCGAGTGAAGTGCTTGTGCACATAATTCGGCAGGCCATATACGCAGCGCAAAGAAAGATCATGACGCCGCTGGAAATGGAAGGGCGGGCTTTCCGTTACACTCAGTCGTGGCCGATCAGGCTCGTGATAGATGATTTCAGTTCACTCAGAAATATCTTTCCGGAACTGCGTGAGGATCCACTCCTGTTTCCCTCAATCCTGTTTCATCTCGAGCGGGAAGGTGTCACTACGCTGATCATCGATACTCAGGCCGGAAAACCCGAAACGACAATCGCGGAGAGGTTCGAAACCGAGTTACGCCAGATGGTCCACCATCGTCTGTACACGTGGCGTGTTCCTTTTTATGGAGAGAGCCGTGTGGCGATAGCTGCGATTCCGCCGCTTTCGCATGAGTATGCAGGCATCGTTCGTGAGCTGCGCTGGGAAACTGAGCGTCTCGCCAGCGATGATCACAGTGAACCAGCGACGGTCGATCCCCACTTCGAACTCTATTCCGGTTTGGAAGAAGGAAAACCAGAACCCGTTCCGCTGCATGTGAGGTTCTATTCTGAGACGCCGGCAATGGAAGAGTACATCAAGATCGAGAATGAATTTCTCGGTGAGATGTTCAGTCCTTTCCGCCATCCCGCGAATCAACCTTCGCAAGCGATCATTCTGGGTATGACACCGGCGAACTATGGTGAGCTGCGCTCGCTCGCCTACCTCCAGAGAGACACTCGTCTCGACTACACCTTTCTCTTTCAGGTTGATGAATTCTGGTCGATGCGTGCGCCGGGGCGTCACAAGCGTGCCGGAGCGTTTCAGCCGCAGTGGTCATATCTGAATGCGATTACCGCAACCGCGACAAAATCTGAGCCGAAGCGTGAGGATTACATACCTAATCCACATGCCGATCCTTATGAGCTGTTCTTCTTGCGAAACCAGGATCCTGAGCCTGAGGAGAAGGGAAAGCCTGCACTCAACCTGCGCCGCATACACTTTTACGAAAAGTATTATGAGGACTTCGATCCACCATTCGACTCAGGCAATAAAGTCCCTATCGACCGCGTTCCATTCTCCTGGGACTTCGGATTCCTGCTCTGTCAGGAAAAGGCATGGAAGGACAACACTCGATTGCTCGCTGAATGGCGCAAGGGCGACGAGATAACGGTGCAGCGAGTTTGGCGTTCATTAACTAAGGCTGAGAACGAAGACTCTCAGCAGACACAAAGCACCGCTACAGACGAAAAGCCGCTCGAATACGTGTCGTGGCGAAACTTTGCCGAAGCCTGTAAGAAAGCCGCCGAAGAACAGTCAGCAATTCTGTCAAAACCGGTAACGGCGTTCGACTTTGCACAGGTGTCGCCCGAGTCGTTCTCGTGTCTGATTTTCGAAATCTGGTTATCCGAGGTCTACGATTGCTTGATGCTCCGCAAGGAACGAGTAGCGCTCGAGGAGAAACCGGCTGTCGAAAAAGAGCTGGAGAACTTACTGAACACAGTTACGAAGAGACAGTTGTTCACACCAAAGAATGGCAAACCACGCGAAATCACTTTATCAAAGTTGCTGAAGGATTATTGGCTTGAGTTCTACAAGTCGTGGTTGCTTTTGATAGAAGTTCTGGACCTTTCAAAAATCATCGGCGACGCAACTCTCTCAACCTTCGACCTCAGATCCGCGAACACGGATTTCTTATCAGTCGCGTCGCGGCACTGGTATAAGACTGCGACCCAGTGTCCTGATGAGATCGCACGCAAAGAGCCACTGATTCCGGTTCGCTTGCCAGGTCACTTCTCAGTTCGCGGCGATTGGTTTCTGGCAGTTTCGGGCGGCAGCCGCTCTGTGCGCCAGGCAGAACGAGCGTTGGATCTACTAAACAGCCGGCGAGCGAATGTCACGCGTTTGCAAATGGGAGTTGGTCTACCGACGCGTGTGCCTAAGTCAAAACCGAAGCATGGAGTGCTTTATACCAAGCTGATCTCTCATCAGGGTGGGCAGGATAGCATCGAGTACGACATGTTTTTAAAGATCGCTGCGGATCGGAGTAAGAATTTCTACTGGTTCTGGCGCAGCGGCCTGGAGGACTATTCGTCCTACAACAGAGTGTGGCATCGATGGCTTAACCGTATGCTGCTCTGGTGGCACCGAAAGCTGCTCAGATATCGTTGGGCGTGGAGAAATTCCTTTCAGCTTCACGACGTGTTAACGAACCACCCTCCGCAAAACGAAACTGATTTTGCGCCAACTCGTGAACAACTGGAGGAGTATCAGGAACTGAAGAACGCCGGCTCATCTGACGAGAAGCGGAAGCTCCAAAAAGAGTTTTTTGGGCGTTATCCCGAAACTCATTCTATCGCGCAGTTAATGATCAGGGTTGAGTTTCTAGAGCTGCTCGAAGTGTTGAAGGAAGAGCTCCAGCAGGTTGAACCCGAGATCTAGTCAATCAACACTCGGATGTTGAGCGCTTCTGCTTTCTCAATTGCGGTGAGCAGGCGCAAAAATTGATTGTAGTTTCGGCTGCGTGTGGTGAGACGCGCTACTTCCGATTGGCTCAGTTCACTACGCAACACCAGATCGAGAAAGTCGTAGTAATCGGCGGCGGCTTCATAGGGCAGCTCTCGAGTGTAAGTGGTTGTCTCACTGTCCTCAGAGCGAAAACCGGCCAGCAGATCGAAGATGTTGTCGGTGGTTAGCCTGGCCGCCTCGCGCGTGAGCCCGATCGGCAGGCGCAGTTCGAAAAATCGCAAACCCTCGTCAGTGATCACGCGGCGCAACTCTTTCGTCGCCTCACCATCAAAAGGCGATTCCGGATCGATCAGGATCCGTAGCAGCCGTGGCTGGTCTTCTTTGTCTAACGTATCAAGCGCAAGCTGCACGCGATCTGCCAGAAACTTCTCAAACTGCGCTTCAACCGGGTAATTGATCCGCCCCAGACAGCCAACCGACTCGCCATCACCCGCGGTGTCCATCGGTAAACACGCTGGACAATGGGTGCAGATAACCGTCGCCGCCTGCATACGCTCGATCTCGGCGCTCGCGTTCTCGACCCACTGAAGTTTGTCGATGGAGGGCGCGCTGGCGTCGCCGGTCGTGAGTTTTGCGTGGAGGCTGCTCAAACGTCCCCATTGACGCAGATGTTGTTCGGAATAGTTTGCGCGGAGAGGGCAGGCGTATTGCAGTGCGAATTCTAGTGACATCTTTCCAGGCGAAAGACAGTATAGGTCATATCAGTAAAGCCATCCACAGATTACGCAGATAGTAATCTCTGAAATCTGTGGATGGCTTTATCTCCTGCCCTCCTGCCATCTGCTCCCGCTCCTGTCTTGTGGTAAGCTTTCCGCATTCCCGCAGAAGTGCCTTAGAAAGGTCTAGCCCATGGCAGTCACTCAGGAACTCTTGGAAATACTCGCGTGCCCGGCTTGCAAAGCAAAGGTCGAGTTAAAGCCTGATGGGAACGCACTGAAGTGCGTCGAATGCAAGCGCGTTTATCCCATCCGTGACGATATCCCGGTAATGCTCATCGACGAGGCCACCATCGAAGAATGACCGATGAACCGCTTGCGCGACATCGTTGAGTCTTCTCCACACTTACGCGTCATCGAAACACAGGCAAGGTACGGTTTGCACGGTGAAGATGCAGCGCAACCACTGGCGCCGCCTCGCTGGGAATGGAGCGAGGTGCGGAGAGTCTTGCTGGTTCGTCTTCGTTCCATCGGCGATACGGTTCTCGCCACGCCGTCGGCGCTCGCGTTGAAACGATTCCTGCCGCACGCTGAAATAGACATGCTCGTCGAGGATTGGGTCGCGCCGGTGCTTGAGGATCATCCTCATCTCAGCAATGTGATCGCGATGGAGCGCCATGGAGTAATGGCGCGAGCACGCGTCGCGCGCGAACTCCGGTCAGCTCGTTATGACGTTGTTTACAATCTTCACGGCGGCACGACGGCGACCTTTTTAACTCGCGCCACTGGCGCACGTCATCGCGTCGGGTTCAAGACTTATCAATACGCACAACTTCATAATCACCAGGCGCCCTCGCCACTGTTGCTTTGGGGACAACAGAAAGCGCATTCCGCCGAGCAACAATTAGCTTTACTTGGCTGGACGGGCGTCCCGGTCACGGATCGTCCAGAGTCAAATCTGGGTATCTCCGCCGAGATGGCCGATGTTATTAACCAGCGACTCCTTGCCGCCGAACTTCACGATCGAAAAATCGCGTTGATTCATCCCGCGGCGGCCTTCGCAACCAAGCAGTGGGCGACGGAAAACTTCGCGCGCGTCGCGGAATACCTGGCTGAGCGAGGATTTGCGCCGGTGGCCATCGTAGCGCCGCACGAAAGAGAAGTGCTCGACAATCTGATGGATCAGTCGTCGGTGCAGATCGTCTCGTTTGATTTGTCACTACCGGAAGTAACGGCGTTGGCCGCGCGGTCGCAGATCTTCATCGGCAACGACAGCGGCATCGCGCATATCGCCGCCGCCGTCGGAACGCCGTCCGTAGTAATCTTTGGATCTTCAAACCGTGCGCACTGGCGACCGTGGAACCGCCGGACCGCCGAAGTAGTCTTTGAGGAGCTGCCGTGTCAGCCTTGTCATGGCTATTTTTGCGAGAAGTTTCCTCAACCTGAGTGTATTCTGCGCGTGCCTGTAAACCGGGTCGTGGCTGCGATTGAAAGAATATTGACTTAATGCTAACCAGAACTCGAGCTTCTGAAATCCTGCAGACTCTCCGCGATCGGTATGTCGTGGTGCTTGGCGATCTGATGCTCGATGAGTTTGTTTGGGGCGACGTCACCCGGATCTCGCCCGAAGCGCCGGTGCCGGTCGTCGACGTTCGACGTGAATCGATCCACCTTGGCGGCGCCGCAAATGTGCTCGCGAACCTCGTCGCGCTCGGCGCAAAAGGGACGGTGGTCGGCGTAATCGGTAACGATAGCGCCGGTGAACGTCTCAAGCACGGCTTGAATGAACTCGGAGCGTTGGACCACTGTTTGATCGTCGATGAAACGCGCCAATCGACTACAAAGACGCGGATTATTGCGCACAGTCAGTTGGTAGTCAGAGCGGATCGTGAGTCGCGCGTTCCGGTTAATGGAAAGACCGAAGAGCAGATCGTTTCGTGTTTGAAGAAGGCGTTGCAGCGTGCGGATGCGTTTGTTGTTTCGGATTACGATAAAGGCGTGGTCACTCCGGCAATACTGAGCGAGATTCTACCGCTCGCGTATGAGCGTGTTCCCGTGCTGATCGATCCCAAACTCAGGAACTTCGATTCGTATCGTCCGGCAACGTTAGTGACGCCAAATCACCTCGAAGCATTGCGTATGAGCGATCTCGAGGATCACTCTGACGACGGATCGCACCAGGCGGCGCGAGTGATTCGCGAGAAGCTTGGCTGCGATGCGGTGCTTATAACTCGCGGCGATCGCGGCATGATGTTGCTGAAAGGCGACGCCGACCCGGTTTATGTCGAAACTGCGGCCCGCGAGGTCTATGATGTCACCGGCGCGGGCGACACCGTTATCGCCACATTGGCGGCAGCGCTTGCCTCAGGCGCAACAATGCTCGAGGCCGCTTCGCTGGCCAACCACGCGGCGGGAATCGTTGTTGGAAAAGTCGGAACTGCAACCGCTTCAGCGGAAGAGCTGATAGCCACCTTTGAACCACGAATGACCGATGGTCGGTAAGACCCTCCGCAACTATCGCATTACTGACAAGCTCGGCGTCGGCGGGCAGGGAGCAGTTTACAAAGCGACCGACACCAAACTCGGCCGCGCGGTCGTCATCAAAGTCATTCCACCGGAACTGAGCGCGAAAGAAGCCAACCTGAAACGGTTTGAACGCGAAGCGCGACTCGCCTCGTCACTGGACCATCCGAACATCTGCACGATCTTCGATCTCGACGAAGTTGACGGCGTTCACTTTATCGCGATGCAGTTTGTTGAAGGCAAGAACGTGCGGCAGCTCGTGGCCGGTCGTCCACTCGAATTGAAGACGAGCCTGCTGATCGGTTTGCAGGTCGCCGACGCGCTCGCGGCGGCGCACAGCCGCGGCATCATTCATCGCGACATCAAGTCGGGCAATGTGATGGTCACGTCGTCGGGCCAGGTAAAAGTCCTCGACTTCGGTTTAGCAAAACTTCTCGACGACACCGAAGCGCAAACGTCCGGCATTCATCGCACCGAACTAACCGAGGTCGGCGTACCTTATGGAACCGCGACTTACGCCGCGCCAGAACAGGCACGCGGCGATCGCGTCGATAAACGCGCGGACATCTTCTCGCTCGGTGTGTTGCTTTACGAAATGCTGACCGGAACGTGGCCGTTTCGCGGCAAGACGACGATCGACGTTCGTCATGCAGTGCTGCACGATCCGCCGCGTCCGATTTCGGAGTTGCGTTCGAGTGCAATCCCGGCACGGCTGCAACAGATCGTCGATCGCGCGCTCGCGAAGGAACCCAAAGATCGTTTTCAGAACATGGACGACTTTCGCAACGAGTTGCGGCAGGTGCTTCAGGAGGTAGATGCGGGCGTCGCTGGCTATCAGGGCGTTACGCCGGAGCCGCCACGTCATTTGTCGGGCGCCAATCCCGTGTCGCGCGCCGTTCGTTGGCTAAAGTCGATCACGAGAAGTGAATCTCCCACGACTTCGCCAAACCTGGTGACGCCTTCGAAGCAAGGCATTCACGAAACACCGTTCACCACCGTCACCGATCAAGAGAAGAAAAGCCTGGCGATACTCTGTTTCCGAAACCTCAGCAACGATCCGGCGTCGAGTTTTTACGAGTTCTCACTCGCCGATGCGGTGATCACCGAACTCGCACGCGTGCGTTCGTTGGTTGTTAGACCTTCGTCGGTAATCGCGCGATACCAGGGGCAGCAACGCGATCCGCGCGAGATTGGCGAGGAGTTGAATGTCAGTGCCGTATTGACGGCCGGCTTCATCCACTCCGGGGAACATTTTCGCGTCACAGCGCAATTGATCGACGTTGCTTCGGGCGAGTTGTTGTGGAGCGATCGCATCGACACCGCAGCCTCAGACATCATCGCGCTGCAAGACACGATTGCACAACAAATCGTCGAGGGTTTGAGAGTTGAACTCAGCCCGGCCGAGCAGGACAAGATCGCGACTGCATCAACGCAGAACCCGGCGGCGTACGAGCAGTACTTGCGCGGACGCGATCTGTTTGCGCGTTTCATCTTCCGCACCCTCGAACCGGAAGATTGCGACGGCGCCATCGCCCACTTTGAACGTGCTATCCAGCTCGATCCGAACTTTGCGCTGGCCCACGACGGCCTTGGCGCGTCGTACGTGAATCGCGTCTTCAAAGGTTTTGGCGGCTCGGAAGACTACGAAAAGGCCGAAGCCGCATTTACCAAAGCGCTCGCTATCGATCCGAATATCTTCGAAGCGCGCATGTTGATGGTCTTCGTTTACCTGTGGCGCGGTGAGAAACAGAAAGCGCGTGACGAGGTCAACCGTGCGCGTCGCGAAGCGCCAAACGAGCCGGTGGTCCATTTCGTCAAGGCGCTGCTGCATCGTTTGGACGGCGAATACGGACGTTCGTTGCGTAGTTACGATCGCCTGGTGCGTTTGGATCCGGCGGCACACGTGGTGGCGAGTTACAGTCGTGCGCTCGTTTACATGTACATGGGCCACTTCGAGGAGACTTTCCGCCAGCTCGATAACGCCGGCGAGCCTGACAATGCGCTGGTGCGAACTTTTCGCGCGCTCGGGTTGTACTAGACCGGTCAGA
>JBIOVO010000020.1:0-10770 GCA_044867735.1 Pyrinomonadaceae bacterium
CGAACGTCAGCAACATCGGCGTCCCAATCCCAACCACTACCACTTACATCTTCGACTCGAAGCTGCGCTTGCTACCGATTGGAGTGCCGGGTGAGGTATTCGTCGGTGGTCTCGGCGTAAGTCGTGGTTATCTCGATCGCGACGAGTTGACGCGGCAGAAGTTCATCGCGAATCCGTACAAACCTGAAGAGCGCATATACCGCTCCGGCGATCTGGCGAAGCTGCTTCCAAATGGCGACCTGGTCTATCTCGGACGGATCGACGATCAGGTACAGATTCGCGGCTTCAGAGTCGAACTGGGCGAAGTTCGCAGTCACTTGCTCGAGCATCCGTCGGTGGCGAAAGCGGAAGTCATTGCGAGACGAAGCCAGGCTGACCTGGTGGAATTGGTCGCATACGTCGAGCCGTCGTCCGACGTGAGCGTTGCGGAACTACGCCAACATCTCGCGCAAACCCTGCCGTACTACATGGTGCCGTCAGCTTTCGTGCTCCTGAAGACGATGCCGATGACTTCGAACAGCAAGGTCGATCGCAAAGCGCTGCCGCCGCCCAACGCCACCCGCGAAGCAGACGTTTCTGAATCGCGCTTGAACATGATTCAGGAAGTGGTGGCGGGAATCTGGGCTGAAGTGCTGGAGATCGAGCGAGTGGAGCCGGCCGATAACTTCCTCGAGTTGGGCGGACACTCGTTGATGGCCACTCGCGTGTTCTCGCGAATACGCGACGCTTTCCAGGTCGAGCTGCCGCTGAAGACACTGTTTGACGCTCCCGTACTCACGGAACTCGCTGCCGTGATTGAAAACGCGATGCGAACCGACTCCGAGGCGATCGATCCACCGCTGGTTCCGGTGTCACGAGACAGAGAACTCCCGACATCGTTCGGACAGCAAGGGCTGTGGCTGATAAACCAGGTCAATCCTAATAGTCACCTATACAACATCCCCTTCGCGCTGCGACTGAAAGGACGTCTAAACATCACGGCCCTCGAACGCTCGTTGGCTACGCTCATCGAACGCCACGAGTCTTTGCGCACCACTTTCAAAGGCGACAATGGACAGGCACGGCAGGTGATCTCGTCCTCGCCAAATACCGAACTCGTCAAGCGCGATTTGCGCGAGTTGCCCGAGAACGAACGCGAAGCGGAAGCGCGGCGGCTCGCAGTCGAAGAAGCGCAAAGGCCATTCGATCTCGAACGCGGACCAGTGCTGCGCACCGTCCTGGTGCAACTGGGCGACGAAGACTTCACGTTGCTGTTCGGTATGCATCACATCGTCACTGACGGCTGGTCGCTTGAAGTGATCGCACGCGAGGTGGGTGTGCTTTATGACGCTTATTCGCATGGAACTTCTCCCACGCTCCCAGACCTGCCGATTCAATACGCCGACTACGCAACCTGGCAGCGTGAATCCCTGCGCGGCGAGAGATTGGACAGTCAACACAGCTACTGGCGTCGTCAGTTGGATGGCATGCAACCGTTGCGTCTCCCAACCCAAAACGCAGTGGCAAAAACTAATCTCGGTGCTTCTCGTAACATCCATCTCTCGCGTTCACTCGCCGCTTCGTTGGCAACGCTGAGCCGCCGTGAAGGCGTGACACTTTTCATCACCCTGCTGGCCGCGTTCAAAACGCTGCTCTATCGCTACACCGGTCAGGAGGACATTGTCGTCGGCACTCCGATGGCAAACCGCGGCCGGCGCGAACTCGAGAATCTGATCGGATATTTTGTGAACATGGTTCCGCTGCGGACCGAGCTCTCTGGTAATCCAACGTTTCGAGAATTGTTGACGCGCGTTCGCGCAACGACCATGGGCGCCTACGCTCATCAGAACGTGCCGCTCCAGCAGTTGCTCAAAGAGTTACAGGTTGAACGAGAAGCTGGGCGCGCGATCCCATGGTCCGCAGTCTTTATTCTGCAAAACGCACCGATGTCTCAATTCAAACTGCCGGACGTAACGATCAGTGCGGTAGACATTTTCAAGGAGACTACTCCGGCCGATCTATATCTTGCGGCCTCGGAAACGAGCGACGGGATTATCGCGGGGTTCAAATACAGCGTTGACTTGTTTGGCGAGAAGCTGATTGGCGAACTGCTGGCCAACTGGACCGGAGTATTAGAGACGGTAGTGGAACAACCCGATTGCCGCTTGCTCGAGATCCCTTTCCGCGAAGGAAGCGGCGCGAACCCGGAGGTCAAGCAAAAGGTTCGCGCCTATCACGCCGATCAGTTCGCTTTTTAGTGTTCAGAAATTAAACCGCACCGACAGTTGAATACGACGGTTTCCAGCGGCGGCGCTGCCAACTCCTCCGAATCCTCCACTCAGAGATGAAAGCGACTCTCCAAATGACGGTGAACTCAAGTTACCGACCGGTAACGCAAAATTGGTGTGATTCAGAAGGTTCTGAATACTTGCCGACAGCGTCAACGTGTACGGCCGTTCGGGCGCCGGTCGCCGTTGCGCTTGAGCACCACCTCCAGCCGGAGGCGCGGCAGCCTGAGGCAGTGGTCCGAGTTTGAACTGGCGTGAGATGCGTACGTTGACTGAAACGAAACTCGGACCACGACCAAAGTTGCGCGGGATGATTTCCTGTCCGGGCAGTGGGTTGATATCGAAATCGCCTAAGCGAGTTCTTCTGATGTCGTTGGGAAGCGTGTTTGCCGAAGCGAAGGCCGGGCGGTCCATGAACAGTCCATCGCCATTGTTGTCGCGTCCGGTCGTGATGTTAAAGGCACGTCCCGAATTGGCGAGGATGATCGGATTCAGGATCAGACTGATCTTCGGCACGGTGATGGTGCCGTTGAAAACGAACCGGTGTCGAATCTCGAAATTTGTTGGGCCGAGTTCACTGGTCAGATCGTAGGTATTCGCCGGGAAGGCATTCGGTCCACCGGTGTTGCTCGTCGATCTCGCGTAGGTGTAGTTGGCATTAAAGCTTACATACCGGAGAAAGCGATTTTGAAGTCCGACTTGCCATTGATGCGTGGTTTGCGTAGAGCCGGACTCGAACGCGTAGACTGGGCCAATATTGCCGAGCGGGAAAACACCACTACCGGGAAGTGCAGGAATAAACGTACCTGGCAGAGGCGCGTTGAGGTTGCGGGAGCGCAGAGAGTGTCGCGGGATATTGTTGATGTATCCCGCCGAGAGCACGAATCGCTTCGGCATCTGGCGTTCAAACAGAAACCCGGCTGTGTAAGAGTAAGTGGCTTGAATATTCTCCGGCACGACCCTTCTCGTCACACGTTGTGAGCCGGTTAGAGATTCAAGCGGGGGCACATTTGAAACGCCGTCCGTAGTAAACACCACCGAATTCAGGATGTTTGGATCGGTGACGATGAAATCCAGAATGTTGATGCCATTAAAGTGACGGGAATCCAAAGTCAAAAACTCGCTGAAGCGATCGTAGAAGATGCCAAAGCCCGCGCGGATGACCGTCTTTGGCTGCCGGTTGGCGCCGACCTCAGGGGCCCAGGCAAAGAAGATGCGTGGCGCGAAATTGAACGGGCTGCCGATGTTCGTTTGCCCTTCGTAGCGCAGGCCGATGTTAAGCGTGAAGTTGGGCCGCACGCGCCACTCGTCCTGAATGAAAGCGGCATAGTCGATTTGATTGACGGTCGCTTCGGGATTGCCGCCGTCAACGGTGTACTGCGATGGTCCAGCACCGACCAGTGAGAGTTGTGCGGGTGTGAATCCCTGGCCCTCCAGCAGTATGGTGCGGCGATATCGTTCGATACTGGTGATGGGTGCGATTGGTCCGAGTACAGGATTGCCGCCGCCGTCGGTTATGACATTGCCGTTCGAGTCAAAAGACAATTGCGGTGCAAAGCCGCCGGCAAAAACAAACGTCCCGCCGAAGTTATTCCGGAAGGTACTATTGATATGAACTCCGCGCAGCCGTCCACCAACCCTGATGGAATGATTCTTATGCGCAATCGTCATGATGTTGCTGAACTCAAAGCGCGTGTCCTGGAGGGACGTCAATCCGATAGTTGGTCCGCCGTCGAAGAAAGCATCCTGCGCATTGATACCGGGAATGGAATCGTCGCCCTGCTGGTCTCGGCGCCCACGAATAAACTGGAAGCGAAACTCATTGAGTTTCGTGGCGTCGAGTATGGCTGTTTCGGTCAGTTGAAACGTGTGCAACGTGCGGGTTGCTTTGTACGCCCGAGAGGGCAGCGAGAAGCCTCCGACGCCGAGATTGTCGTTGGTCGTTCGTAGGAAGCTGTACCGAGTAACGAGAGTGTTGTTCGGGTTTATTTGAAGATCGAAGCGAGGACTAAACGTAGTGAAGCGAGTTGGGGTCAAAACGGGCGACACAAATCCGACCGGCAGGAAGCTAACCGGATCGAGGACGGTCGCGTTGATGATGTCGTTATCGTCAGTCTCGTTTCGTTCGAAGTCGATGAAGAAGGAATCGCGTTTCGGTCTGATGGTGCCGCTCACGTTACCGCCAAACTGTCTTACCTGGAATGGAGCGCGCGTCGGAGAAAAAGGATTACGAGCGTTGAGAGCCTCATCCATGAACGAGGTGTAAGCGGCGCCATGAAACTGTTCGGTACCAGGGCGAGTAATGATCGAGATACCACCGAAGGCCGGAACGTCGCGTTCCGCCGCAAGGGGATTCTCGTTGATACGAATTTCGCGAATCGAACTTCGTGGTGGAGTGCGTCCACCTTCAAAACCGTCTATCAGCAGTTGTCCTCCGTTTGGTCCAACTGCCGGTCCGGCGAGAGCTTGCAACGCGGCGGCAAGTTCGTCTGGATCGTCAGGCAGTGCTTCGATGTCCTGACCCTTGAGTACGCGGGTGTCGGCGCGGTCTGTATCGTCAACGCTGACAGTTCTGTCAGGTCCAATGGCCACTTGCTCGGTGCGTTCGGCAAGCATCAGATTGATGTCGAGAAGAGTTGGCGATCCGGCAGCAACGTTGACTTGTTTGTTTTCATAGTCGGCAAAACCAATCATATGCGCAGTAACGACGTACTTTCCTGGTTGCAAGCCGGTAAACGTGAACTCACCGTTGGCGCCGGTGGTGGTGGACTTGGTGCCGAGATTCTGATCCGTAACGCTGACGGTTGCACCGACGACCAGTCCGCCCAATGGATCGAGAACGCGCCCGCGCAGTTGGCCCGTTTGCCGCTGTTGAGCTGTGATTGGGGAGCCGCAAAGGAATATTGCCAGAGCGAGAATGAGTCCCACACTCACTCTACTTTGCCGTAAGGTCATGATTGTTTGTTCCCTTCAAAAATGGCGATCAGAGTTATCGAAAACTTAATCAGCTTGGGAGGGAGGTCGCATGACTAAGCGTCTCTTTTTTGAAGCTACTTTTTGTCTGGGCCTGAAGTGTGAGAGGGGGAGGTACGGATGCCTCACACGGACACTTTGTTCGGTGAACACCAATGCGATTCGCCTGACCGAACACCTGACCACAAAAGTAGCAACGATTGCTTCTCTTAGGATGAGGTAGGCAGCCCGGCCGGCTGTCACGTTAAGGCGCTTGCTCGAATCAGTGTCTTAATAAAACAATCAACGAAGGACAATAAAACAGCAGGTGGAAGCAGGAGACTACATCAATCAGGATTGACTGTCAAACTTTTCATTCTTGAGAATTAGCGAGCTCCGGAGCGAGGTAGATACCGCATCGATCACGCGAGATCCGTGCCTTGTGTGCGAGCTCTATCCAGAGATTTCACAGATTGAATCTGCGTAATCTGTGGATGGATATTGACAGCCATTCAAGGTGTATCTAGGATGATCGCCAACAAGAGTATCCCAGTCTCTTTTCTCACAAACTAGCCCGGTTTTGAACTCCCGTATTGAAGACCTTAGGGCGCTCTATCGCCCAGAGCAGCCGCCCACCTTTAGCAAAGCGCTCTTCAAACCCGCGAGGCGAGGGTTTGAAGACGTAGTCCACGCTTAACCAAAAAACGAATCTCTGCGTCGGCGGAGAATGTTCGGGAGGAAGTCAATGAACGAGCCAAATATTGTTCTAGGGACAAATGCGCTTTGGTACGCCATTCACACTCACCCTAAAGAAGAAGATAGAGCAGCGAACAACTTAATAGCATGGAAAGTAGAAACGTTTAATCCGAAGATTAGAGAGCGGCGGCTCAATCCTTTCACCGGGGCTGCGACTTACGAAAAGAAGCCTTTGTTTCCACGTTATATCTTCGCGCGTTTTGATGCGTCGGTGCTGCTGGCGAAGATCTGTTTCACGCGTGGTGTGCGTCGCGTGGTTAGTTTCGGCAACGGACCGGTGCCCGTCGAGGATGAAATCATCGATTTCATCAGACAGCAGACCGGAGAGGATGGTCTCATCAAGCTTGGAGAAGAGCTCAAGCGCGGCGATCTCGTGACTGTGAAGAACGGTTTGCTCGGCGAGTTGAGTGGAATCTTTGAGCGCGAGATCAAAGGAACGGATCGCGTGAAGATTCTGCTCAGTGCGATCAACTACCAGGCGAGCATCGTGATTCCGAAAGTGCACGTGCAGAAGCGGACCGCTCAATAGATTGGTTTTTGAATCTGTGTAATCTGAGGATAGAAACTTTATTCCTTATGAATCCCGCAAAGACAATCACTCAACGCGAACCGTTGGCGATTTCGCCGGGACGTGAAGCCGTCGTGGCGATCGCCATGGCTGTGTTCATCACGTTGCTGGCGGCGATCAGCATCTACCGACAGTATCCGCCGGCGGTCAACCCCAACGCAGCGTTAACGGACTTCTCCGCCGTTCGTGCGATGACGCATCTCGAGGTGATCAGTCGGAGACCACATCCGATGGGCGTGGCAGAGCACACGGCGGTTCGCGATTATCTGATTAAGGAGTTGAGTGGGCTCGGAGTAACTCCTGAAATACAAACGGCGACGGCAATCAATCCCGCGTGGAAAGATGAGTTTCGCGCAGGCACTGTCAAGAACGTGATCGCGAAACTGTCGGGAACTGCGAACACGAAAGCCGTGATGCTCGTCGCGCACTACGATTCCGTTCATAACGGGTTCGGGGCGAGTGATGACGGCGCTGCTGTGGCGGCATTGTTGGAAACACTCAGGGCCCTGAAATCCGGTGCTGCGTTAAAGAACGATGTGATCTTTCTTTTCACGGATGGTGAGGAAGCGGGACTGCTCGGCGCCTACGCGTTTGCCAACGAACACGCCTGGACTAAAGACGTGGGGCTGGTCCTGAACTTCGAAGCCAGAGGCGTGCGTGGTCCATCGATCATGTTCGAGACCAGCCGGCAGAATGGTTGGTTGATTGACGAGTTCGCGGCGAGTGCGCCACATCCCGTCGCGCATTCGCTGGCTTATGAGATCTATCGTCTGCTGCCAAACGATACAGACTTCACGGTGTTCAAAAAGTCGAACCTGCCGGGTCTGAACTTTGCTTACATCAATGGCATCACAAACTACCACACGGCGCTCGACGCGATCTCCGCGGTAGACCAGCGCAGTCTGCAACATCACGGTACCAGCGCGCTGGCACTCGCGCGTCATTTTGGCAACCTCGATCTACGCACGACGCAAACGTCGAACGCCGTTTACTTCGACCTTCTGGGACTGATGCTCGTGCGTTATCCGGGGGCGTTGGTGTTGCCGTTGACAATCTTTGTGACGCTCGCATTCGGCGGTCTATTGATCTATGGACTGCGAAAGAAGCGATTGACGGTCATCGGACTGCTCTTGGGATTCGGAACGCTGTTGCTGAGCCTGATTGCGGCGTCGCTGATTGTCAGACTGTTGTGGGAATTGGTGATGAGATTGCAGGACGTCGCCGGCGTGCGAGGTCAGGGCGAAGCTTACGAAAGTAATCTCTTCTTCATCAGCTTTGTAGCGCTCGCGTTGAGCATCACTTTCGTCATTTATAACCTCGTTCAGCGCCGGACGACGATCGAGAACCTTATCGCTGGCGCGTTGTTGATCTGGCTGATTCTCCTGTTGCTCGCAAGTTTGTTCTTGCCGGGAGCGAGTTATCTTCCGACGTGGTTGTTGCTGTTCAGTCTTCCAACACTCGCTTACTTGCTACTCGCCAAAGATCCGAAGGTGAATTCCACTCGATTTACGGTGTTGCTGTTTCTGTGTGCGATACCAGCGCTGGTTCTGCTCGTCCCGCTCATCCATCAAACCTACATCGGCCTGACGCTGAGATTCGCAGCCGCGCTAATAGTGCTGCTGGTGCTGCTGACGGGTTTGTTGGTGCCGCATTTCCGATTGATCGCTGCGTCGCGGAAGTGGTTAGCGCCCGCGGCGTTGTTAGTAATCGCCGTGGGATTTCTGGGCGCTGGAATCTTCGGGTCCGATTACGACGCGCTGCAGCCGCGAATGAACACGATGTTCTATGGCTTCAACAGCGACAACCAAACTTCGCTCTGGGCCACACCTGACAGCCGGCCGGATGAATGGAAGCGAGGCTTTATTCAAGCGACCGGCAACAAGATCGAGCGTGGACCACTTCCAGATTTCTTCGGTGCGAAGCAGAGCAGGGGATTTGTTTGGTCGCAAACACAAGCGTTACCGCTTACTGCTCCACAACTCACGATGGTGAGCGACACGACAACCGTTGGTGTGCGTTCTGTGGTGATGCGCGTCAGTTCAACGAGGCAGGCGCCGATCGTCGCGATCTATATCGACTCTGAAGCCGAGGTTCAGTCGTTCGCGGTGAATGGGCGGCGGGTTGATTCGGTTTCGGTGGGCAGGAATGAATGGAAGCTGCGGTATCAGGGGTTGCCGGCGGAAGGGATCGAGGTAGCACTCAATCTCAAGACGAAGGAGCCGCTGAAGTTGAGAGTTGTCGATCAAACTTACGGGTTGCCGGTGCTGGAGGGTAAGTCCGAATCACCGCGGCCCGCGGGATTGATACCGTCGTTTTATCCGTTCAACGATTCAACGCTCGTTGCGAAGGCATTTGTATTGTGAGTAACAAAAAAGAGTTTTCGCACGCAAAGGCGCAAAGGCGCAAAGCGCTGCCGCGTGGCCGGAGGTCTTCCTTTGCGCCTTTGCGCCTTTGCGTGCGAAAAACCTCTTCACGCGCCACACAAACATGAAACTCTTCCTCTTCCTGATCAACTACTCGCGTCGCCTCGTGCTGCTTGCGCTCTTCATCGGCATCCTGAGCGGGGTCTGCAACGCCCTCTTCCTCGCCGTCATCAACTCCTCCCTGCGGAGCGCCGGTTCTCCCTCGTCGTTCTTGTTCAGGAGCTTTCTCGCGCTGTGCCTGATCCTGCCCCTCACGAGACTCGGCTCCGAGCTGCTGCTCTCCCGTCTGGGCCAGAGAGCGCTGATGGATCTTCGTCTCCATTTGAGCCGGCAAATACTTGGGACGCCGCTTCGCTCCCTCGAAGAGCTGGGCGCACATCGTTTGCTCCCGGCGCTGGTGGAAGATGTTCCGGTCATTACCAACGCGATGGTTGCGCTTCCAGTACTCTTCATCAACATCGCAGTGATCATTTCGGGTCTCGTCTATCTCGGCTGGTTATCGTTTGGCTTGTTGCTGATGTTATTGAGCGTGGTGACGCTTGGTGTCGTTACTTACCAGTTACCGGTGATCAAAGGGGTGCATCAGCTCCGGCTGGCGCGCGATCAGAACGATTCACTCTTTAATCACTTCCGTGCGCTGATCTCCGGCAACAAGGAACTCAAGCTCCACCGCGAACGTCGCGAAGCTTTCTTCGAGCGCGAGCTGGAACCGACCTCAGCAATGTTTCAGGGATACAACTTGCGCGGGATGGCGATCTTCAGCGTCGCCGCGACCTGGGGCCAGCTTTTGGTTTTCATCGTGATCGGGTTGATTGTCTTCGGCATTCCCGCATGGAAGCCGACCAGCACACTGATTCTCGGCGGCTACAGCTTGAGTCTGCTCTATTTGATGAGTCCTTTCCAGACAGTCATGAACTTCGTACCGATGATCGGGCGAGCGGGAGTGGCGCTGCAAAAGTTGGAGACACTCGGTCTCTCACTGGCGAAGTCCAGGGAGTTACTGGCGAGTGATGCACAACCGTTGCCCGCGTCGTGGCGGCGGCTCGAGTTGAATGGTGTCACACACTCCTATCATCGTGAAGCTGAAGACGACACCTTCATCCTTGGGCCACTTGATCTAACGTTTACGCCCGGCGAGCTGGTTTTCATTGTCGGTGGAAACGGCAGCGGCAAGACGACGCTGGTCAAGCTCTTGATCGGTCTGTATCCGCCGGAATCAGGACAGATCATCATCGACGATGATGTAGTGACGGATGAACTTCGTGATTCGTATCGTCAACGTTTTTCAGTCGTGTTCTCTGACTTTCACTTGTTTGAGACGTTGCTTGGATTGGAGACAACTGAGCTTGATGAGAAAGCTCGCGAATATTTGCGGCAGCTTCAGTTGAGTCACAAAGTGAAAGTCACTGACGGACAGCTTTCGACTACCGACCTCTCGCAGGGACAACGCAAACGGCTCGCACTGCTGACTGCATATCTCGAAGATCGGCCGCTTTATGTTTTCGACGAGTGGGCCGCGGATCAGGATCCATACTTCAAAGAGATCTTCTATCTGGATCTGCTGCCGGCGTTAAAGGCGAGAGGCAAGACGATCATCGTGATCACTCACGACGACAAATACTATGACGTCGCCGATCGATTGATTAAGTTAGACTTTGGAAAAATAGTTCTCGATCAACCCACAACCGTTTCCACCCAGATGTTCACCGCGCGCTCCACCGGCGTCGCTTAAAACTTCTTCTTCTTCTTTGCATCTGCCTTTGCGCCTTAGCGCCTTTGCGTGAAAGGTTCTGACTTCTCCCCG
>JBIOVO010000021.1:0-3370 GCA_044867735.1 Pyrinomonadaceae bacterium
TGCTGACGAAGGAAGAAGGCGGACGACACACGCCGTTCTTTTCAGGCTACCGGCCGCAGTTCTACTTCCGCACCACGGACGTAACGGGAGTGGCGACGCTGCCCGAGGGAGTGGAGATGGTGATGCCAGGCGACAACGTGGCGATGTCGATCGAGTTGATCGCCCCGATCGCGATGGAGAAGGGGTTGCGCTTCGCTATTCGCGAGGGCGGCCGCACGGTAGGCGCCGGAACGGTGTCGGAAGTGATTGAATAGGTCTTATACGACCTATCGGACCTATTAGAAACTTATGAACGAAAAGATTCGCATTCGCTTGAAAGCTTATGACCATCGCGTGCTGGACCAGTCCACCACGGAAATCGTGGAGACTGCAAAACGCACGGGCGCGCGCGTCGCTGGTCCGATTCCTTTACCGACGGTGAAGAACAAGTGGACTGTGTTGCGTTCGCCGCACGTCGATAAGAAGTCGCGTGAGCAGTTTGAGATTCGCACGCACAAGCGACTGATGGACATTCTTGACCCGACACCGCAGACGGTTGACGCGCTAATGAAGCTCGATCTGCCCGCGGGGGTTGACGTCGAGATCAAAGCTTTCGGCAGGCAATAAAGAGAATCGGAAATCGACATGATTAACGGGATCATCGGAAGAAAAATCGGCATGACGCAGATCTTTGCGGCCGACGGCTCGGTCACGCCAGTGACGGTTATCAAGGCTGGCCCATGTGTCGTGGTGCAGAAGAAATCTGCAGCAGGTCCTGACGGTTACGATGCCGTGCAACTCGGTCTGGTAGACGATCGACCGCCGAAGTTGAAGAACGTTTCGAAACCGATGCGCGGTCACTTCGAGAAGACCGGCGGCGGCATTCCGCCGACGCGGATCTTGAAGGAGTTTCGCTTGTCGGAGTCGGGCGACGGCACGAACGTCGGCGACAAGGTTCTGGTCGATCAGTTTTCTGACGGCGAGATGGTTGAGGTGATTGGCCGTTCGAAAGGCCGGGGTTTTGCCGGCACGATCAAGCGTCATCACTTCAATCGCGGACCGGAATCGCACGGTTCGATGAACGTGCGCGCGCCGGGTTCGATCGGCGCTTCGGCCTATCCATCGCGCGTCATCAAGGGAAACAGATCGTCGGGTCACATGGGCGATGCGCGCATCACCGTGAAGGGGCTGACGGTCGCGCGAGTGGATGCCGAGAACCATATTTTGATGATTCGTGGCGCGGTACCCGGAGCCAACGGCAGCGTAGTAGTTGTTCGTAAGGCGACGAAGAAGAGTTAGTAAGAGCTTTGTGCTTAGTGCTTTGTGCTTGGTAACAACGGCAAAGCACAAAGAGCAAAGTACCAAGTTCAAAGGACAAAGTTATGCCGACAGTCAAGGTGCGCAATATCAAGAATGAAGAGGTTGGCGAGGTCGAGCTGTCTGACGCTGTTTTTGGCGCGCCTCTAAACGAGGGCTTGATCCACGCGGCGGTGCGGAACTTTATGGCCAACGCGCGGCGGGGCACTTCTGCGACGAAGACGCGTGGTGATGTTTCCGGCGCAGGCAGAAAGCTCTGGAAGCAAAAAGGCACTGGCCGTGCACGTATCGCGTCGCTGCGATCGCCATTGTGGAAGGGCGGCGGCAACGCGCATGGACCGCAACCGCGTGACTGGTCCTACAACATGCCGAAGAAGATGCGCCAGGGCGCGTTGCGTTCAGCGCTTTCGGAGCGAGTGCGTGAAGGAAGTGTTTTCATCGTGGATGGTTGGGGATTGGAGAAACCAAAGACCAGGGATTTCTCCGGTTCGCTCGGCACGCTCGGACTCGGTGGTAAGACGCTGATCGTCGATTCGCTCGATAACGACAACCTGATCCTGTCGGCGAGAAATCTCCGACACACGAAAGTGGTCAACAGCTTCGGTCTGAACATCTACGATTTGCTCTACCACGACAGCCTGGTGCTTTCGCGCGAAGCCGCGACTGAGATCGAGCAGTTGTTGGGAGCCAGCAAGGGCGAGGGATCGCCCGAGCCGGAAGCGACTGAAGCGGCGCCGGCGAAACGTAAAAGAACACGGAAGACTGAGCAGGAGGCGGCGTAAAGATGAGAACAGTTTGGGACATCATCAAGTCGCCGGTGATTACGGAAAAGGCACTGGCTGCAAAAGAAGAAAGTCAGGACACGCATCAGTTGCTGACCTTCAGGGTTGATCGACGCGCCACCAAGCCGGAGATCAAGTCGGCTGTCGAAACTATCTTCCAGGTGAAGGTGGATCACGTGCGCACGATTAACTTCATGGGCAAGATGGCGCGACGCGGGCGCTACGAAGGCCGCAAGCCCTCGTGGAAGAAGGCCTATGTAACTCTGAAGCAAGGCGAGAAGCCGGTTGATTACGGCGAAGCAATCTAAATTATTGCCGATTGCCAATTGGCAATTGCCGATTGGAAGACCTTCGGCACCCCGTAAACTGGCGATCGGCAATTGGAAATCACAAGATGGGCATAAAGAAACTTACACCCACATCGGCAGCGCGACGTTACCAAACGTATCTGACGCGAGACGAGTTGACGCTCGGAGCGATTCCCGAGAAGTCTCTGCTCGAGCCTAAGAAGCGAATTTCAGGTCGCAACAACGACGGCCGGATTACCGTGCGTCGTCGTGGCGGCGGTCACAAGCGCTTTTACCGGATCGTCGATTTCAAGCGCGACAAGGAAGGCGTGCCCGGACGCGTTACTCAGATTGAGTACGATCCGAACCGCTCGGCCCACATCGCTTTGATTACTTATCTCGACGGCGAGAAGCGTTACATCATCGCGCCAACCGGCCTGGAAGTTGGTAAGACGATCATGAGCGGCGCCGATGCAGACATTCTGCCGGGTAACACGCTGCCGTTGATCAACATCCCGCTGGGCACGCAGATTCACAACATCGAGTTGCGTCCCGGTAAGGGTGGGCAGATGGCCCGTTCGGCGGGAACGTTTGCACAGCTCGTAGCGAAGGAAGGCGAGTACGCCCAGTTGCGTATGCCGTCGGGTGAAGTGCGGCGCGTGCCTTTGGTTTGCAGGGCGACGGTGGGCCAGGTTGGCAACATCGAGCACGAGAACGTTTCGCTCGGTAAGGCCGGCAGGTCGCGTTGGAAGGGATTGCGTCCGAAGGTTCGCGGTGTGGCGATGAATCCGGTGGATCATCCGCACGGTGGTGGTGAAGGCAAGACTTCAGGCGGAAGAAACCCGGTGACGCCATGGGGCCAGCCGACACGCGGCTACAAGACGCGCAGCAACAAGCGCACGCAGAAGATGATTTTGAAGGATCGCAGGACTAAGTAATAGGGCGTATAGGACCTATTGGGCCTATACCTGGAAATCGAGGATCGTAGACACATGGCTCGTTCAG
>JBIOVO010000022.1:0-13956 GCA_044867735.1 Pyrinomonadaceae bacterium
GATTACCGGCCGAACGCACATCGACTTCCACGCATTCTGGCAGGATCCGAAAAACCCGAAACGGATCTGGCACGGGCAGGACGGCGGGATCGGCGTTAGTTACGACGGCGGTGAGTCGTGGGAAGCTGTTTACAACATTCCGCTCGGCCAGTTTTATCAGGTTCACGCCGACAATCGTCAGCCTTTCTATCACGTGATGGGCGGACTTCAGGACAATGGTTCGTGGGCTGGACCAAGCCGGACACGCGAACCGGGCGGGATCATGAATGACGACTGGCGCATGGTCAGTTTCGGCGACGGCTTTTACGTCATCAATCATCCGGACAACCCCGAACAGTATCTTTCCGAATCCCAGGGCGGCGAGATCGTCTGGACCGATATGCTTAATCGCGAGCAACAGGCGATCAATCCGTGGGGACGCGGAAGTGGAGGTGGTCCGGCGGAAGGACAGAAATATCGCTTCAACTGGAACACGCCGATTGTCTTCTCACCACACGACAAAACGACTGTCTACTTCGCCGGAAATGTTGTTTTCAAAACGCCGGACTTCGGCAAGACATGGGAACAGATCAGTCCTGACCTGACTACGAACGATCCCGCGAAACTGAAAGACGCAGGTGGACCGATCGCGATCGAGAATTCGACCGCCGAGTATCACTCGACGATCATCACGATCGCCGAGTCGCCCGCGCAGAAAGGCCACATCTGGGTCGGGACTGACGACGGCAACCTGCAACTCACAACCGACGGTGGCAAGAACTGGAACAACCTGATCAAGAACGTTTCGGGAGTCGCGCCAAATTCTCCGGTTTCGCACGTCGAACCTTCACGAGCAAATGCCGGTACCGCATACGTGTCGTTTGACCGGCACATGTTCGACGACTTCAAACCCTACATTTACAAAACGACTGACCAGGGTCGAACCTGGACCAACATCTCCGGTAATCTGCCGGCGAAGGCTTACGTACAGGTCGTGCGCGAAGATCCCAGGAACACGAATCTGCTTTACGCCGGAACCGAACTTGGTCTGTACGCTTCCTATAACAACGGCACGAGCTGGTTTCCGTTAAATCTCAAGAACCTGCCGAATGTGGCGATTCACGATATCGTGGTGCATCCACGCGAGAACGATCTGATCCTGGCGACACACGGCCGCAGCATCTGGATCTTCGACGATGCCACCGCGATTCAGCAGATGACACCGCAGATCCTCAGCAGTAACGCACACCTGTTCGCGGTGCGGCCGGGGCTGAGATACGCGTCGCGATTTACGCGTTACGGCGTCGGCGACAAGGTTTTCAACGGACCGAATCCAGCAAACGGCGCGCTGATCACTTACTACCTGAAAGACAAGCTCGACGAGAAAGCGACACTTAAAGTTCAATTGTTCGATCAGGCAGGAAAGCTGATCCAGGATATCGAGCGTCCGTCGCGTGAGAAGGGCCTCAATCGCATCACGTGGAATCTGAGGTTTGGTGGTCCTGAGGTGCGTCGTCCGCCGACTGAAGAGCAGGTGGCTTTCGGTGGCGCGCCACGTGGGCCACAGGTGTTGCCGGGAATGTACACCGTGAAGCTTACCGTGAATGACAAGACGTTCGAAGAGCGTGTGGAAGTGAAGCTTGATCCGACAGTGAACACTTCCATGGCGGATCTGAAAGAAACGCTCGACATGCAGATCAAGCTACGTGATATGCAGTCGACGATTAACAGTGCGTTGCGGTTTGTTGACAGTTTGAAAAAGCAACTGAAGCAGGCGCAGACGACGATGAAGAACCTGAGCAAAGAGCCGGACAAGGATCTGATGAAGGCGCTCGAAGACTACATCAAGGAAGTTGACACGTTAACTGATCGACTCT
This sequence comes from Pyrinomonadaceae bacterium, assembly GCA_044867735.1. Lineage (GTDB taxonomy): Bacteria > Acidobacteriota > Blastocatellia > Pyrinomonadales > Pyrinomonadaceae > PSRF01. The sequence continues at coordinate 1,857 of JBIOVO010000022.1, forward strand.
CCGCGCGTAACGAAGGTTTGGGCTTCGCGGGTAAACAGCAGGTGATTGATGACATCGGGACGCTGTTCTTTTACTTGGAGGCGAATTCCGCGCCGACGAAGGGGCAGCGTGAGTACTACGCGGAGGTTGAACCGGTGTATCGCGCGCGTGTTGAAGAAGTGAATAAGTTTTTGCGCGAGACGTTGCCGCAGTGGAATGAGAAGCTGCGTGGGTGGAACGCGCCGACGCTCACGACACGAAAGCCGCTCTAAGGATCAGCAAAAGAATTTCGCACGCAAAGGCGCAAAGGTGCAAAGTTAAAACCCTTCGGGAATCGCGGAAGCGTCTTAACTTTGCGCCTTTGCGTGCGAAAACTCGCTTTGATCCTCTAGTAGTGAATCACTGCAACGTACCAGTCGTTATAATCGGAAACGGTTGTACTTCCTTGCTTAGGGCTTAGGGTGAGTGTGTGCTGGCCCTGCTCGAGTTTAACCTGAATATAGACGGGTACCACGGGCCGGTGAGTCGCGTTTCCGTTAGAGAAAATTTGGGCGGTACCAACTGGATTTCCGTCAAGCGCGACGTCAATGCCAATCATCTGGTTCTCCGATTGTGTCCAAACCGAACCGTTGACTTCGATGTACATCGGTGAGTCGCCCGGAGCATTGAATGTAGCCTTAATGGGGAGGGGGCCTGCTTGATTGAGAATTACTTGAAGTGCCATCTTCTTTTCCTTTCGATATTGCGAGGGACATTCGACAACGTGTTAGAGCGCCGGGGCAAATTATTCGTTTGCGGAAGGATTGTCAAATGCAAAGAGGCTGCCGATTAAGCAGCCTCTACAACGCCAAACGGATCGTATGCGAAAACCTATTTACTCTTTAGCAGCGGCGGCCGCTTCACCTGCTACAGCAGCGTTACGCGTCAACCGAATGTTTCCGTTGATTCCCTTTGCTCTAATCTCGCTGCCACCGCTTCCAATCTTTGCTGTGTAAGCGCCCCGCTTGGTCTTGTCAACCGCGACATTCGGCAGATCTGAATCAACTCTTCCATTCATGCCGTGCGACTCGAAGTCGGCATTTACATCCGCCCCCAACTGCAACTCAATGTTGCCGTTGATGCCACTCAACGTAACGCCATCCTGATCGACCTTCTTCACCCCAACCACGATGTTGCCATTGATCCCTTTGAACAACGCTCGCCCGACGGAGTTGGCAATGTGGACTTTGCCATTGATGCCTGAGATTTCAACCGGACCGTCGATATCGCTCGCGACGAATTGCCCATTCACGCCTTTACCGTAAAGTGAAATCTGGCGCGGGAGCTTCAGAGTCACGCGTTCACTACCTGAGGAACCGAAGAAGCGCGAGAAGAAACCGGCGTTGTCGCCTTTCTCGCCACGAATCCGCAGGCTGCTCGCATCGGCTTCAACTGTCACTTTGCGGCGACCGAGTGCTTCCTGAGTTGACGCGGTCCGCTCAATGAAGACCTCCGCGGTCTTTGTGTCTGAGGTTTCAATGTTAACCGGGCCATTTAACCCGGCCAGTTCCACTCTCGCGCCGGGCGAGAGTTCGTAACTTTCGCGTATTTCCTGGCGCACGTCGGCGCCGTTCTGATGTGTGACCAGACCACGAAGCTCCACGGCCGTCCCACTCGATGACCTCACGACCACGCCGGCGATGCCCGCCAAGCCCACCAAAAGAACCAGTATCACAATTCGCTTCATGGCGTTTTCCTCAGAAAAGTAGTGAAAATACGATTGCTCGGGGTCTTTAACGACAGGTGCCGGAAAATTGTTTCCGAAGAAATCACGAACCTTTGCGAGATTCTTTGCGGCTTTGCGCCTTGGCGGGCAACTTCCTGCCATGCCACAATGCGTCGCTAACCATGGGCGACAAGGATTTCCAGGACTTAAAAGTACTTCTGGTCGAGGACTTTGAGGACACTCGGCTCTTCATGCGCCTCGAGCTGGAAGAACAGGGCTTCATCGTCTTGGAGGCGGAGAACGGCCAGGTTGCGGTGGAGAGCGCCATCCGTGAAAATCCTGACGTGATCCTCATGGATCTCACGTTGCCCTTGATGGATGGGTTCGCGGCGACGAAGTTGATCCGGCAGAATGAGCAACTGAAAAACGTCCCGATCATCGCGGTGACGGCGCATCAGGAGAGTGATTTTCGGAATGATGCAAAGGCTTGTGGGTTTGATGCGTACGTGACGAAGCCGATCGATGTTAACTGGCTGAAAGAGTTGATCGCCGGGCTACTCATATAGTTTTCTCGCGCAAAGGCGCAAAGGCGCAAAGTTAAGACCTCTGGCGCCGAAGGTCTTAACTCTGCGCCTTTGCGCGAGATGTTCTTTTTAGAATCTCGCCTCGATCAAGCCATCAAGTGACTTTCCATGCTTCGCCGTGAGCTGTGGGTACGTCGCGTGCTCGGAACGAAGCCCTTTTAGTCCGAGCTTTCGCTCCGCCGCGCGGATCTCGTTTGCCCTTCCCTCAATCTCCATGAACAACCCGAACGGCAGCACATCGATCACGATCTCGGTCTTTCCCAGTAACCACGTCTGCCGGCGTTTTTCGTAGACCATCGCCGGCGTATAACCGAGTGCTTCGAGAATCGCCTCCATCGCCTCCGGATCCGCGACAGCCGTCTCTTCTTCACGCTGCTGCTTGATTGCCGACGAACCCGGAATGCGTTTCTTGAACGTCAACGTCGCTTTCGCTCCCACACGTCGCAAACGCAAAACACAAGCACCGCGCTGCAAACCTTCGCCGTCGTAAAGCGTGTTCTCCTCAAACTCTTCCCGCTCCAAACTCGCACCAATCTCCACCAACCGCTTGAGCACCGCGTCGCGCTGCCGTTTAGTGAGACGAAATTTCTTTTCAACCTCGATCATGCCTGTCGTGCCCAGCGCAGCGCTTCGGGAATCGAAGCCCGCTTGCCATACATCAACATTCCCACGCGATAGATTCGCGATGCAACCCACATGATCACAAAGACGGTGCCGAATCCGATCAACAGTGAGAGCGCTATCTGCCAGAATGGCGGAGTCTGCGTCACGATTCGCACCACCATCGCAACCGGCGCAGAGAACGGCAACATCGACACCCAGAATGAAAACGAAGAATCCGGACTACGACTCACCGGCAGAAACAAGTAAAAACTGACCACCAGGATCAGGATGATCGGCATTGCTAGTTGCCCACCTTCCTGGGCAGTCGTCACCATTGATCCCACGAGCGCGTAGATCGTCGCGTAGATAAAGTATCCCAGCAAGAAGAAAAGTCCGAAGTAAATGTAGTATGAAAACGGAATGCCTGGAATCTTCGCCGGCATTGGCATTCCCCTGGAGGCCAGGAGGTTAACACCGTAGAGCGCAAAAACCGCAAAGGCAGTTCCCCAGATCGCGAGTTGCGTCAACGCAACTAACGAAACGCCTACCAGTTTTCCCATCATCAACGCAAAAGGTTTGACTGATGAGAACAGGATTTCAGCGATACGCGTCTCTTTCTCTTCAATGATTGCACCCAGCACCACTTGACCATACATCAGGATCGCGAGGTACATCACAAACCCGACGACGAACACGAGCGCGAAACGTTCGCCCGAATCACGTTCGACGCTGCCTGTTTCGCCAATCTTGATGGCTTGCAGTTCCACAGGCTGAAAAAGCTCCGACCGCGTTTTGGTGTCAACTTTCGCGTCAATTAGGCGTTGCTCGCGCACTGCGCGATTCAAAGCTCGTTGCAAAACGCGTCGCGAGAAAAGGTCACCGGGATTGCGATTGAAAAATTCAGCCTGGCCGTGGTTGAGAAAATCCGGCGGCAGGATCACGTAGCCATCGATCTGCTTCACGCGTAAGCGCTGATCGAGATCGCTTCTTATCTCGTCGGTAGATCGATTAGCGGCACTCACTTCTTCCAACACAAAGTTGTTGAGACCGGGCACGCCTGCGTTCCGTGGCGGATTCGCGTTATCGTTTGTGCTGGCTTGCTCGTCATTCTCTTCATCAGCGAACATCGACTCCTGCAAATGACCATATACCTTGCCGGTCTGGTCCACAACCGCCACTCGCATCGCCGACCCTGCCGGGAGGTTCAAAATAAGCGCCGGCACAAGGACAAACAGCGACATGACGACCGGCAGCAGAATGGTCGAGACGATAAACATTTTCGCGCGCACACGCTGGAGATACTCGCGTTTTACTATAGTCAAAAACTTCTTCATGCCGGTTCAGTCACTTTCGTTATGAAGATGTCGTTAAGGCTCGGTTCGACCATTTCAAACTTTCCGATCACGGCACCGGAGTCGATCAAACGTTTCAATAGCACTTGTGCGTCCGCTCCAGCGGCGAGCAGCGCCTGAGCTTCGTCCGCGTGTCGCACAAGCTTGCTGACGAGTTGTGGGTCGTCAAGCACTCCGTCGCCGCCTTCGCAACGAACGGCCACCGCGTTACGACCAAAGCTGCTTTTGATGTCGCGCAAACTGCCTTCAAACACTTTCTCGGATCGATTGAGTAAACAGATGTCGTCGCAGATCTTCTCAGCCACTTCCATCTGGTGAGTGGAAAAGATGATCGTCTTGCCGGCGCGTTTGAGATCCAAAACGATCTCTTTCAACAACTCGACGTTGATCGGATCGAGACCCGAGAAAGGCTCGTCAAGAATCAGCAGATCGGGATCGTGAATCACAGAGGTGATGAACTGGATCTTCTGCTGCATACCCTTCGACAGCTCCATCGATCTCTTGTGCTTCCATTCGGAAAGCTTCACCCGCTCGAGCCACTCGTCGATCCTGGCCTCAATCTGTTTGCCGCGCACGTTCTTCAGTTCCGCGAAGAAGCGCAACTGATCCACGACTTTCATTTTTCGGTAGAGTCCGCGTTCCTCCGGAAGGTAACCAATGCGATTCTGCAACTCTGAGTCGATCTTGCGGCCAAACAAGGAAATGCTTCCCGAATCGGGCGCAGTGATGTTGACTACCATTCGAATCGTCGTTGTTTTTCCGGCGCCGTTGGGTCCCAAAAGTCCGAACACCCGGCCCGCCCTCACGGTCAGGCTTAGTTCTTTGACCGCCGTAAACTCACCGAAACTCTTACTGACCCGATCGACCTTTACCGTGATCTCGCTGGCTGCCATCAATGTTCTCCAAAAAATTGCACAACTCTCGTTTTTACGAAGCCTAACAGATGAAGGTTTTTTATTGCCACAAGGAGCCCATCTGATACATAGTTACCTTACGTCACCCCTACTTCGGCAATTCTGATAGCGTTTTATGTCTGAGTCTCGGAACTTTTCCAGGCTGGCCGTTTACCTGTCGTTGCTGCTGGCCGCGCTGTGCTCAACCACGCGCGCTCAAACCACCGCTCCGTCCCCAAAGCCACAAGATGACGTTGTACGTGTTTACACCGAACTCGTCCAGACCGACGTGATGGTTTTTGACAAGGATGGAAAGTTTGTCAACGGCCTCACCAAGGATAACTTTGAACTACGCATCGATGGCAAGCCCCGAAAGATCGAGTCCTTCGAACAGATCACTGCCGGAAGTGATGAGGAGAGTCAACTCGCCGCCGCCCGTGGCGCCACTACCATCAATCTGAAACGTCCGGTGCCGCTCGATCGCGGTCGCGTCGTCTTTTTCTATGTCGACGATTTTCACATGGACCTTGGGGGCATGTCGGCGGCCAAGAAACTGATCTCAGCCTTTATCGAAAAGGAGATGGGCCAGAACGATCAAGCCGCCATCGCTTCAGCCACCGGACAGATCGGATTTCTCCAACAACTGACCAGCGATCGCATGGTGCTGCGTCTCGCACTCGATCGATTGATCTCAAAGGCGTTCTCCGTGCGTGACTCCGATCGTCCGCCGATGAGCGAGTATGAAGCACTATTGATCGATCGACTGGATCGTGACGTGACTGAATACTTTATTGCTGAGACCATGCGGCTAAATCCGGGTATCCAACGCGACATGGCCGCGAGTATCGTGCGCGCACGTGCGCAGGCGTCGCAATCACAAGGCGCACGCCTGAACCAAAACACCCTTTCCGGTCTGGAACACCTGGTCCGAACGGCAAAGAACCTTCCGGGACGAAAGGTCGTCTTCTTTTTGTCTGGCGGCTTCTTTATCGAGAACCGGCGTGGAGAAGCGATCTCAAAAATGCGCGATATAGCGAACGCCGCCGCGAAGAGTGGCGTCGTGATCTATTCGATGGACACTCGCGGACTCGTCGCCAGCGTACACGACTCCAGCACCGAGCGACCTTTCGATCCGTTTGGCCGGCTCACTGGTTCGTCGAATCGTGAACTAACCGCAGCCCAGGATGGCTTGAACGCTCTCGCCGCCGATACTGGCGGCAAAGCGTTATTCAACACCAACAATCTAAAAGTTGGACTCGCGCCCGCGCTCAAAGAGACTTCGACTTACTACCTGCTCGCCTGGAAACCTGACGCCGAAGCGCAGAAGCAGCGACGCTTCAGAAACCTTGAAGTCAAGCTGCTCAATCGTACAAATCTGACGGTGAGAGTTCGCAAAGGTTTCTACGACCTCGATCCAGCGGCGCCGGCCGTAGCCAAGGGGCCTGCTAAAACGGAAAAGCCGATCTCGGCGCCGGCGAAGTTGCGTGAATCAATCGCCGCCGCTTATCCGGAGAGAGGCCTGCCGATACTTTTGAGTGCAGACTATTACGACGTCGCCGAAAAAGGACCGCTCGTTTCGACTGCGATTCAAATGCCCGGCGAGTTTTTGGTCTTTGGTGAACAGCCTGACGGAAAGATTCAAGCCGTCATCGACGTTACAGGTGTCTTTTACGATGAGAAAGGTGTTCCGAAGAGCAGTTTTCTCGAAAGAATCGTGACCACAGCGCCGAACCTCGAAGCGACCAAGGACTATCGCAACGATATTACGTTCACCTATCCCACAAAGCTGGCGCCCGGGCTTTACCAGGTGCGAGTGGCCGCGAGGGACGACAAGAGCGGCAAGACGGGAAGCGCGCACGCGTGGATCGAGGTCCCGGATCTTGCCAAAAAGAAACTCACGATGAGCAGTCTGCTTTTGGGCGAGCGCACGCAAGGCATGATGACCAATGTTTCGAACCCCGGTGAAGTCAGTCCGGTAGCACTCAGCGCCAGCCATCGCTTCCAACGTGAATCAACCCTGCGCTTTTTACTATTTGCCTACAACACAGTCTTCTCGTCTAGTGATAAGAAACCGGATGCCGCTGTTCAGGTGCAGGTCATACGTGACGATCAACCGGTAATCACGACCACCTTGAGAAAGATCAACACCGAAGGCGTCAATGATCTGCTTCGACTTCCTTACGCAGCGGAGATTCCCTTGAGTGAACTACTGCCGGGCCGTTACCTCCTGCAAGTGACCGTGATCGATCGCGTGTCAAAAGAGAGTGCCTCGCGACAAACCCACTTCGACGTCTACTAACCTCATTTGCTCAAACCCTGGAAACCAACAAAGGAACAGCTTCTCGCCGCCACTGAAAAGACGGTCCGCGACGTTATCGCTCGCGATCTGCGGGTGCTTTTCTGTGGGATCAATCCGGGACTTTACACCGCCGCAGTGGGCCATCATTTCGCGCGTCCCGGAAACCGTTTTTGGCCCGCGCTGTACGCCGCTGGATTCACGGATCGTTTGCTATCACCGTTTGCCGAACGTGAGTTACTGAAGAGTGGTTATGGAATCACGAATGTCGTGCCGCGCGCGACGGCGACTGCTGACTTGTTGACGAAGGAAGAGATCGTGGCGGGTGGAAAGCGTCTGCGAGCAAAGGTCCTGCGCTATCGTCCACGCGTTGTCGCGGTGCTCGGACTCGGCGCGTATCGCACCGCATTCAATCAACCGAAGGCGATCATCGGACACCAGGAGGATCGCATCGGCGACACCGTGCTGTGGGTCCTGCCTAATCCAAGCGGGTTGAATGCAAACTATCAGGCCGCTGACCTTGCTGAGTTATTTGGACAATTGAGGAAAGCCGCAACACAGATGGATACGGATTAAATTTTTACGATTTGCTTGCCTAAGTTATCCCCGGAAAACAATCCAATAAACGCCTGCGGCGTGTTCTCAAATCCTTCCGCGATCGTTTCTGCGTGTTTCAGTTTTCCGGAGATAAACCACTCGGCCAACTGCCTCACCCCTTCCGCAAAACGGCTCGCGTACTGGCTGATGATGAATCCTTTCATCAGCGCTTTGCTCACAAGCAAGAAAGGCTGCGGGCGCAGACCGACATCTGGTTTCGCCGCGTTGTACATCGAGATCTGACCGCAAATCACGATGCGCGCGCCGTCGTTGAGCAGAGGGAAAACAGCATCCGACACGTCGCCTCCAACGTTATCGAAGTAAACGTCGATACCATTGGGACAGGCTTCCTTAAGCGCGGTCAGGATGTTTGCGGTCTTGTAATTGATCGTCGCATCGACTCCGAGTTCTGTACGCAGGTATTCATTCTTCTCATCACTGCCGGCAGTGCCCACCACGCGACAACCTTTGATCCTCGCGATCTGACAGACCGTCATGCCGACTGCTCCGGCTGCTCCTGAAACCACGACCGTCTCTCCCGCCTTCGGCTCTCCGATATCAAGCAGCCCGAAATAAGCAGTCAGACCCGGCATACCTAGAACGCCCAGTGCCGTTGTTGGCGAAACTCCAGGAATCAACTTCAGCACAGCATCGGCCCTGGCAACGTCGTACAAACGCCAGCCAAACATGCCGCTCACCAGATCGCCTGGCTTGAGGTTTGGCGAACCGGATTCGATAACTTCTCCGACAGCGCCGCTCTGAATCACCTGCCCAACTTCGAAGGGCGCCACGTACGACTTCCCTTCTCGCATCCTGCCGCGCAGGTAAGGATCGACTGAGATGTAACGTAGACGCACGAGCACCTCGTCGTTCGCACGTTCCGGCATAGCAGTGTCTACTAATTGAAAGTTCTCAAGTGTAGGGACACCAGCCGGACGGCTCGCCAGTCGGATTTCTCTGTTTTGCATGAGGCGATTGTAAGACTTTAACCACAAAGACACTAAGTCACAAAGAGAAAGACTTTAACTTCGTGCCTTTGTGTCTTTGTGGTTCATAAATACGAGAGCCACCAGTCACGTCGTCGTGCTTTGACTCCCGCGAACCACTTGCACAGCGGATAGAGAATGATCACGCCGATTATCCACGCGGCGTAAACAACCGCGAGATTGAACCCGGCCTCCGGCGGTGGTGCTTCAAAAGTCAATGGCGACTTAAAGAGCCACGCGACAGGCTTACCCGCAGCAAAATGAAGAACGACAGAGATCATGTGTGCGGTGAACCATTGCAGGAGGTAGAAAAAGAGCGGCACACGACCGAAGGTGACAAAGAACTCGCGCATTCGTCCGCCCTTAACCTCCGTCGCTTCAAACAGGACCAGGGCGAGAATCGCGGGGCCAAGTGTCATCAACAGGAATAACAGCGACGGCGGATACTTCGAAGTGTTCAGGAACGAAAGCACAGTGTAAAGAGCGTTCTTTTGCTCAGACCACTGTGAGGGGTCACCATACTCGTTGATGGCACGAAGGACGATGAAAAGCGCCGTCGTAACGCCGCCGATGATCAGCAACCAACTCCTTCGGCGTGCGCCGTCGAGCTGGTAAAGCTTCCCGAAAGCGTAACCGACGGCCATCACGCCAATCCACGGTATGAGGGGATAGATCACGAAAACGATTGGGCTCGGAAAGCCATATATCGGAATTGCTTCAAACGCCTGGTGCAATAAAATCCAAAGCTTTCCGGTCGCATCGGGAATGGGAGTCCCTGGTCCACGCCAACTTTCATATCGAAACGAGTCGAAGTAGTTATGACCCGCGATCATAACCAACCCGAAACCCGCCACGATTTCTAACGGCAGGTGGATCAGCGCCGCGAGCACGATCATCGAAACGCCGATTACCCAGATCACTTGCAGGAAACCAAGCGTGCGTGGATCGAAGTTGAAAGTGACGAAGATCCTCACGACGGTCACTTCAAGAAAGATCAGCCACAACCCGCGCGACACGAGAAAGCGCGATAACTCGCCCTTGGTCTTGCCACGCGCGAATTGCAGGTAGGCACCAGTACCGGCGAGAAACACGAACACCGGCGCGCAGAAGTGCGTGATCCAACGCGTGAAGAAGAGCACGACGTTGGTCCGAGTGGGATCGGTGGGATCAAACTGGAAGACGGCGTTGTGAACAAAGTCTCTTGTGTGATCGAGCATCATCACAACCATGACGATGCCACGCAGAAGGTCGATGGAATCGATGCGTCGTCGGGGATCGGTGCTCATCTGTTTAAATCTGTGGTTAAAGCTCGATCGGTTGCGCGGAGATAACTTGTTCGAGCGAGCGCAATGCGTGCAATGTTTCTTTACTCAACGGAGCATCGACTTCGATAACAGCCATCGCTTCACCACCACGCTCGCGGCGCCCGAGATGAAAACGACTGATATTCACGCCGCCCTGGCCCAGGATGGTTCCAATGCCGCCGATGACACCGGGAACGTCGTGATTGCGTGTGACCAGCATGTGGCCCTTCGGTGTGGCCTCGAGATAGAACCCGTCGATCTCGGTGATGCGGCCTTCGCGCCGCTGTCCACCGTAACCAAAGAGCGTTCCGGCCACACTCTGGGTTGACTCTCCGGCGCTGATCTCAGTGCGGATCGCGGGGGCCATCTCACCGCCCGAGCGAAAGTATGTCGTCGTGACCTTAATACCTCGCTCATCCGCGATCAGAAATGCATTGACGACGTTTACTCGCGCGCTGACGTCTCGCAGCAGTCCCGCCAGAAACGCACGCGTCACCGGAGCCGCATCAACATCGACTATCTCACCCGCATACTCGATTCTGACTTCACTAACCGGCTTATCGACAAGTTGAGCTTGAAAACGTCCAATACTTTCAGCGAGCGCAATGTACGGCTGCATCAGGTTGAACTCTTTCATCCCGATCGCGGGTACATTTACCGCCCCGCGCACGGCCCCCGTTAAGAAGAAATCCCGCATCTGCTCAGCAACAGTAAACGCAACGCCTTCCTGCGCCTCTTTAGTCGAAGCACCAAGGTGCGGCGTGACGATCACCTGTTCGAGTTGCAGCAAAGGATTCTCCGCCGATGGTGGTTCTTCACTGAACACGTCCAACGCAGCGCCCGCGATCGTTCCCTCCTGCAACGCATCGTAGAGCGCCTGCTCGTCAACCAGACCACCACGGGCACAGTTGATTATGCGTGCACCCTTTTTGATTTTTGCGAGCGCATCGCGGTCGATCAAACTACGCGTTTCAGGAGTCAACGGAGTATGAACCGTGAGAAAATCGGCGCGGGCATACACTTCGTCGAGCGGCGCCAATTCAATCTCGAGATCGCGTGCATGTTCCGGTGCGATGAACGGATCGTAAGCCACGATCAACATGCCCATCGCCCGCGCGCGTGAAGCGACCACGCGGCCGATGCGCCCGAGACCGACGATGCCAAGCGTCTTTCCCTGAAGCTCGACACCGATGAATTTCTTTCGATCCCAACGACCTGATTTGAGACTACTGCTCGCCTGCGGGATCGAACGCGCCAACGAAATCAGCAACGCGATCGTATGTTCCGCGGTGGTGATCGTGTTGCCATCGGGTGCGTTCATCACCACTATCCCGCGAATCGTCGCTGCATTGACGTCGATGTTGTCGACGCCAACGCCCGCACGTCCGATGACACGTAACGCACTCGCGGCTTCGAGCAGTTCCTGCGTAACCCTGGTCTCGCTTCTGACTATGAGACCTTCGCAATCCTTCAACGCCTCGCGCAATTCAGCCGGCGCGAGACCGGGACGTTTCTCAACAATAAAACCGGCGGCGCGCAAAGGCCCTAAACCGCTTTCGCTCACATCGTCGGCAACAAAAATCTTAGTGGTCATGGTCTAACTGGGCTCTCAACCAAAGGAGTAATCTATATTTGCTTGCTAGTAGAAGGTCGGTATGGTAACAGTGCTGCCAGAATGCGTCGAGTTAACCCGCCAGGACGTAGTGGGGTAATGGTGTGTTGCTCCAACAGTGCCTGGGTCCCGGAGGGACGAGATGTTTATAGTTCGCCGCCCGCCTCAGGGACCGCGCTCCAGCGGAGC
>JBIOVO010000023.1:0-14544 GCA_044867735.1 Pyrinomonadaceae bacterium
ATACTGGTTACTTTCGTATTCAGTTTCGATAATGACTCTTTCGAGTTTTGGACACGAACTTTATCGTTCGTGTTTGACTCTCAAAGGTCTTGAAACGGACACGCTCTATCTAGTTTTCAAACATCGATTCCAAATTGTATTTGGATTGCCTTACAGACGACTTAAACTCGCCCCAAGCAAACGGGGATATTAACCAACGACCCCTACTCTGTCAAGCAATGACGCGAGATTCTCGAAATTATTTTCGAGACTAAAAAGCGCCGCAATCTCCTCGCAAATCTCCGAGGAAAAGCGACACCTCAGGTCGTCCACAAATTTCCCGTTTTCAAACCCCTTGATGCCTCTCCAAAAGAGGAAGGGGCATTATAGGGACAAAAACTTACTTGTCAATACCTTGTGACCCGCACAATCAAAATTATTTGTTTGCATGAGGCCCACGTTTCAAAGGCGAGGGCTTAGATGCACTCTTAACCTTCAGGTTGTCTGCCGCGAATAATAAGTCTCGCCGTGGCAGGAGCGACAAAAAACCGCACCGTCAGCACTCGTAATCTCGCGTCCATCATTCACACCTTCTCCACAAACTGAACAGATCATGCGCGACCGCGGACTACCAGGAAGGTCGAACTCACTTAGTTCGACGGTTACAAACTCTGTTTTGAACAGATCCTCATCGGTGGCTTCCGAATAGGCATGAAACTGCCGTTCCCGCTTGTTCGCAATGTCCGGAAACCGTTGGTCAGCGAGCGTCCGCGCACTTTCCAGTGCAACGATCCGCACCGCGCGCTTCTCTTCGGTGTTGACGAACGTCGCTGCCACCTTGCCGTAATCAACAAACTTCAAACTTCGCTTTCCCAGCCGCACTCCCGTCACCGCACTGATCGCATCAGTCATACAGCGATCGATCTCGACCCACACGAGCAGCTTCTTTCGATCTGAGCCGCGCGGGTCATCCACGCCGATCAGCCGGCAACCGAGCAACGCCATGCGCGCGCCGAGCAGTTGTCCCGCACACATATGCCCGTGCAAGCGCTCACATTCGTCGAGGAGGACATCAAGCGACTCCATTGGCCCCCACCGAGATCCGCAATTGATCGATCAATTCGGTCAAGTTTGATTGAGTAAAGATTGGTGGTCCATCTGTGAGCAAGTCCGTTGTTTCGGTCGAGTCTGCAACGTAGATCGCAGTTGTCTTACCAAGTGCACGACGCGCAGAGCTCTTGATCTTGTTACTTGCGGCTTGCCGGACCATCACGAAGCCGTTTGTCGAAACGAACTCGGAGAAGCTATTGCCTTCCACAAACACGCCCGGCGACTGCACCTTCGCCAGAGCCAGATGAATGCCCTTCTCGACCTGATCATCCGTCGCAATCAACCAGTGAACGTTCGCAGCTCCGGCATCCCAATATCGCCCCGTGTCTTTGCCCTTTTCGTACGTTTCTGCTCGACCGGACCTCACCAGGGGTTCTTCACTCAGAAGATGACTCACACAACAGGCTTTAGGATCTTTGCCGCAGGAACGATAGTGACCGCGCGTGGTTTTAATCGCCTCCCAGCCCGGAAACGCACGCAGCAATTCACACACGAGCGTTGTCTTCCCAACGTCGGAAGTGAATCCGCCAACACCGATCACAATTGGGATCGAATCTGTGGTCATCTGCGTAATCTGCGGCTCAAACAAAAGCTCTATCGCCGGCGCCTCTGGGGCGTCACATGCGGCGCGTTGACTTTCAAAACACCTCGCGCATCCTTGTACAAACTGTAGCGAAACTCTTTCACCGGCCCGCCCTCTTCCTCCTGCAAACGGACCGCAAAAGTCTTATTCTCGCCTTGCCCATCGATCCGCGCCGGTAAATACCCTTTCAGGTCTGGACTGCGATATGCCGTGTAATGCTCCTGGTTTCGTTTGTCATAACCGAGCACATACACGCGATCGAAATCCGGTTCATCAAGCCCACGCGGCTGATTTGAACTACTCTTCTCGAGTATCAACCAACTGCCCGGCTTCGTCTCCTGCCCAGCGTCTTTGTCCGCAACTTTCCGGCTCTCGCCATCCAGACGCTGCCAGGCCACAAACTCACGACCCGTACGATAGAAAATGATGTCGCTCGGAACCGCAAGTTCCACTTGTTTACCGTAAATCCAACCCGCGGGAGCAGGCGACGTGGCCGCCGTGAGTCTCACCTTGTACCAGAGTTCATTCGCCTCTTCCGGCTCTTTGTTCTCGTCTCCCTGCTGTCCCGGCCTGGCGCCTCCCTGCTGCGCGCTGCCCGCCTTCGGAGCAACGTCGGTCTCGATCGTCTCAGAGGCTTTCGGCTTCGGCACTCGCTTCCAACTGATGATGTCGAAACTCGATCCGCTGTCGAGTCGCATCATGATGTTCTCGTTGCCACTGCGATCCGGTGTCAGACGAAGATTTGAACTCGCCTTCAACTGTCCGGTGGCCTGTGCCGTAACGTCTTTGTCTTCCTCAGCTAACTTCTTCGACTCCTCAAGCACGTCGTCCGGCATCACATTGCGCGACTCGATCCAACCCTCGGTTGTATCGTCGTCGCGCGCTTTCACGCGCAGCCATCTTTCCTTGCGCGTGTTGTCACTCGGATCGGAAACGTCGGTTGATTCGAGTATGTCGACCACGTCTCCGCGGTTCACCTGAAGCAGATCAGCCGCCACCACGGCCGTCGAGCTGCGAATCTGCGCACGCCGCGCAACCACGACGCCGGTGTCGCTTCGCTGCGCAAGCGTCTGGCACCCTAATGACAGCGCCAGCAGCATAAAAACAAAGATGGTCTTGCTAACTCTCATTCAACTTCCTCTTTAGTTTCGATAACCGAGCGAGCGAAGCACTTGCTTCTGCTCGGCACTGAGTTCGCTGCTGACGCGTAACTGTGAGCCTTTGCCGCTCGCTTCCAGTTGCAGTCCATACGCCGGAAGGACCCGCTCGAGTTCGAGCTTTCGCACGCTTTCAATGTACGACTTCGTGAAGTCTTTCGTCGCCGGCGACGAACCCAGCACCCTGATTATAGCTTCATTTCCCTGTGCGTGTTCAGCGACGCCGCCGTTGAAAAGCTCACGGTAGCGATCGACGAGGGTGATTTTGCCGCCCGATTCCTGCCTGACGAGGAGATCATAAAGAAACGCCACCAACATACCCTTGACGTAAACCTGCGAACCGGAAGTGGTCCAGCGTTTTTCAGATGCTTCCACTAGCGACGAGTCGTCAGCCTGAGAAAGATATGAATCGTAAGTGCGTCCGAGAGTGTTGAGAAACTCTTTGAACTTTATCACCTCGAGGTCGAGAGCCATGCGCAACGCCATGTACAACGTGAAGCCTTCGAAGAACCAATCGTAATCACCTTCCAGCTTGAGTGAGTTCGGCACCCATAGATGTAACAATTCATGAGTAAGAATAATGCTGAGATACTCTTTTAAGCTCTTGCCTCCGGGCTGGATCAACAGAGCGACGGTCGAGCCCCTCGTCTCCGCCCACCATTCGTCCATCCCTGCGTCGAACGGCGGCGGAGCGATCATGATCATCGACCGGCCCGGCAACTTGAACTGAGTAATGGCCTGATACCTTTGCATTATCTCCGTCGCGGCCTTCAGTGCGTCCGTATCTTTGAAAGGCCACTTGCCATTGAGAACGACGTCAACACCAACGCCTCCGGGATTCGCCGAAAGTTTGCGGAGCGAATTACCCACAAAGAACACTGATTTCAATGGATCCGTTACCTGGTATTCACCGTTTGCGTCGCGGGTAATTACCGACTCAACAGTCCATCCGGTGCGTAGGTTGAAACGCACGTGAAAACGTTCGAAATCCAGTGGGGCGAGGTCAGCGAAGCGGAGATAGCCGTGATCGTTCTCCAGCCAACTCGTGTGAGCTGTGCCGTTCTGAACCGTACCGAGGAGGTTTACTGAATAACTGATCTTCGTGGCGGGAAGATCTGATCGGTACTCTCCGACAGCTATCTTCTTTAGACCTACGTCCTGACCGGACTCGCCGAAGGCGTGAAACCCGTCCACGCGCTCCGCAAGGTTGAACGCGTTGGCGTAGGCGTTCCGAAAAGACCAGGAGCGGGTGGGTGGGAGATCCGCTTCGATTTTGACTTTGTAGCGTTCGGCGAAGGAGATTGTTAAGCGTGTTTGCGCATTTGTGGGAGATACGAAACAGACAGGAATAACCAGAAGCGGGAGCAGCGTAAAGAATTTTCTGCACGCAAAGGCGCAAAGACGCAAAGGAAGACCGCCGAGTGGGCGGTAGGCACTTGTGCTTTTGCAGGATTTTGCCACAAAAACGGGGTTCTGGATTGCGTTTTGCGCGAGCCTGTCGGTACAATTCCGAGGCTCCCTGACTCTAACATATCCGCCAGTGACGAGCATGTTTAGCAAGAGATTGCAGAATCGACGGTCCGCGTTTGAGCGCGGCATCGGTCTGCTGCTGCTTGTTTTCATCCTTTACGGTACGACCGTTGAGGCCGCTCACCGCCATGGCCGCGTACTTCCGGCGCACGGCGGCTCCACATCGCTGATTGAATCAGAGCACACGGGCACGCCTGTCAGCAGTAGTACAGGATGCAGCGACTGTCTCATCTGCCAGTTGCACCAGAGCTTCACCACCACCCTCATCACTTTTCGACTCCTCGAACCGCCGTCACAAGTAAGACTACACATCACAACGGCAGTTCCCTCTGATGTCCTTTCTCAATTAGCTGGACCAACGTCCGGACGCGCTCCTCCTTTTATCTCCTAAACAACTCCACGATTCGGGAATTCCCGAACGGACGCTGCCCGCGAGCGTCTACGGCAAGCTGTTCATTCATCCGCACAAACGCGAGTTGAGTGAATCTGCTTAAGCACTAGTTGGACCACTCAGGGAGATAGATCGATGAGTCAAACTCAAAGAAGAGCCATTCGTTTGGCGCAATTAAGAATTCCGCTCGCATTCATATTCATAAGTCTGATCAATTTGCCGGCCTTTGCTCAATCAACCGCCACGTTGCGCGGAACAGTAACGCTCGGCGACAGCGGTAAGCCCGTTCACAATGCTTTGATCACTATCCTTCAATTGAAACGCACCGTCGATACGGACGATGACGGCAAATTCGAGTTCCATGATGTACCCGCTGGGAAATACGACGTCGTGGCGCATCTTGATCGCGTGCCCGACATCGTTCGATCCGTGGATTTAACCAGCGGTGACGCGACAGTTGACTTTCAAATCGAGCTCACCGGCGTGCGCGAACAGGTGACCGTCACTGCCACCGGTTCGGAGCAAGCGGTCAGCAGCTCAATTCAATCTGTCGATGTTCTGGGTTCGATCGAGCTTGCGAAGAAGAGTCCGGTATCACTAGGCGAAGCGCTGGATGGTGAACTCGGAATTGCCAAGCGGAGTTTCGGCCCGGGAACCGCCCGGCCGGTGATCCGAGGTTTCGACGGCGATCGCGTGCTCGTATTGCAGGACGGCAACCGCATCGGCGGACTCGGTTTCGAATCGGGCGATCACGCCGAGCCGGTTGATGTCTTGACCGTCGAAAGAGTCGAGATCGTCAAAGGTCCGGCGACGCTGCTTTATGGCAGCAACGCGATCGGCGGCGTCGTGAACACGGTTTCCGGACACGATTCTCCACACAAAGGAATGAACGCGTTTCTGACCGGCATCGGCGGCACTAACGGCGGGCATGGTGGCGGCAGTGGTGGCATCGAATTCGGCACCGATCAATGGTTGTTCTGGGGCAACGGAGGTGGTCAGAGAACCGGCGATTACAACACGCCGATCGGTCGAGTCGAGAACTCCTTTTCACGCGAGGCTAGTGCCGCCGCAGGCTTCGGCAATTATCAGAAGAAAGGTTTCTTTACTTTCAACTACGACTTCAACAAGAGACGTTACGGAATTCCCGTCGATCCAGCGGAAGTCGATCCGGAAGTGGTTGAACTCAATCCACGACGGCACAGCGTCGAGTTTCGTGGCGGCTTTCGTGAAACCGGAAACTTCATCGACGCGGGAACATTTTCAGTTCAGTACAACGATTACAAGCACTCCGAAATCGAATCGCTGACCGGTGAGATCGGCACGGCGTTCAAGAACAACACATTTCTCTATCAAGGCGTGTTCGATCAAAAGAAGACCGGACGGCTTTCAGGGCGTTTCGGTTTCTGGGGAATGCATCGCGACTTTTCCGCCACCGGCGAAGAAGCGCTTGCGCCACCCACGAAACAGAATTCGTTTGCGGCCTTTGGACTTCAGACTTTCGATTTCGAACGCGTGTCGCTGCAACTCGGCGGGCGCCTCGAAAACAATCGCTACAACCCTGAACCCTCAGCAACGCGCGGAATTCTTCCCGACCGCAGCTTCACAGGCTTCTCCGGCGCGGCAGGCATCCGCGTCGGAACCTGGAACAACGGATCCTTCGTTGCCAATTACTCTCATTCTTATCGCGCGCCGGCGATGGAAGAGTTGTACAACCTTGGTCCACACCCGGGAAATCTGGCTTTTGAGATCGGCAATCCGAATCTCGAGCGCGAGCTCGGCAACGGCGTCGACTTCGGCATTCGCCACAACTCGAAGCGGCTGCGGTTCGAAGCTACCGGGTTCTATTACCACATAAAGGATTTCGTATTTCTGGCGCCGACTGGCGACATCGAGGATGGACTGACGGTCGCTGAGTACGACCAGGGAACCACTCGTTACACCGGCACGGAGGCCCGCCTCGATGCGGCCGTTCATCCGGCAGTCTGGTTGAATCTCGGACTTGATTACGTAAACGCGGAACTCACTTCAACCAGTACGCCGCTGCCGAGAATTCCGCCCTTGCGTGCACGCGCGGGAATCGAGTGGAGGTACAAAAACCTGGTGCTGAATCCTGGAGTGGTAATGGCCAATCGTCAGGATCGCATCTTCCCGACGGAAACCGAGACGGCGGGCTATACGGTCTTTAACTTGTCCGGATCGTATCTGCTTGCTCAAAAGCATGCGGCGCACATCATCTCGTTCAACTTTTTCAATATGGGCGACCGGCTGTATCGGAACCATCTCTCATTTATTAAGGAGTTTGCGCCCGAGACGGGGCGTGGTCTGCGGGTGACCTATACGCTGCGCTTTTTTTAAGACGGATTCACACGGATGATTACCGGATCTTGATCCGTGATCATCCGTGAAATCTGTGTTCAAATTCTTCGAACCGGAGGGTGGATACGAACGTATGTTTGACAGTCTTAGGAGCCGTTTCTAGAATAAGGTTTGCCCAAAAACCGAGGATTTAGCCATGAGTCTGGTCAAAATCATCGTCATCACGATCATCGTCATCCTCAGTATCTTATTTTTCGGCGGTTTTTTCGTTTAGCCGAACGGTTGATGCTGTCTCGTGTGGCGCTCATTTTCCTACTCGTTTGTCTTTTCAGCGCGACTTATCCAACCAGCACCAGCGCTCAACAAACGGATGACGAAGACGACGTCGTGCGTGTCAGCACTGACCTCCTCCTCTTTCCCGTGCGAATCCGAAACAAGAAAGGCCAGGCGGTTGCCGGTCTGACCGAACAGGATCTCATACTCAAAGATCAGGATCAGGCCACCACCGGCGTGTACTTTTCAGCCGGCGCCGACCGCGTCGCGTTGATGTTTGCTCTCGACCAGTCGGGGAGTCTGCGTGAGATCATCGCGCAGCAAGAGGAGGCCGCACTTGCGCTCTTCTCGCGTTTCGGTGAACGGTCGAGCGTGGCCGTACTTCGCTTTTCCGACATCGCCTCACTGGCAACTCCATTTACAAAGGACCTCGCGGCAGCACGAGCTGCATTCAGGTTCTCGGCGGCGCCGAATCGACGCACCGCCATCTTCGACGCCGCGGCAGACTCACTCTCAACATTTGAAGACTTGCCAAAGGTTCGTTCAGAACGACGGATCGTGATACTCATCAGCGATGGTTTGGACAATCGCAGCACCACGAGCGCGGACAGCGTGATCAATACCGCGCTCAATGAACGCGTCTCGTTTTACGTGATCCACCTGCCGTTGTTTGAGCCGCGCGATGGACGACTCGAAGTGCGCCGTCCCTCGAAAGGTTTTCGAGATCTCGCCGAGAAAACCGGAGGTAAGTATTTTTTGGTTGGTGACTCGAAGTCAGCGCTGCTGCCAAGACAGATCGATCTGGCGCCGATCTTTCAAGCAATCGAAGAGGATTTGAAAAGCCAGTACCTTTTGGGTTTCTATATCTCCGAAGAGAAGAAAGACAATCGTAAGCACGAGTGGACGGTGACTTTGAAACCTAAGGACATCGAGTACTCCCTCGGACGACTCGGTTATTCACGAACGCATAAATTCATGATCAACCTGCCCCCAGGCACAAAACAACTTCCTTGACACACATTCATCAATGACTGATCTCCAGCTTCGAACCATTCGACGAGCACTCATAAGCGTTTCAGACAAGACCGGCATCGTTGACTTCGCACGAGCGCTGAGCAACTTCCAGATCGAGTTAATCAGTACGGGTGGCACCGCAAAGACTTTGCGTGATGCAGGCCTTACCGTGCGCGACATCTCGGACATCACGGGCTTTCCAGAGATGATGGATGGACGTGTGAAGACTTTGCATCCACGTGTGCACGGTGGACTGCTGGCCATTCGAGATAACAGTGAACACGTCTCCGCCATGCAACAGCACGGGATCGAGCCGATCGATCTGGTGGTGGTGAATCTCTATCCATTTGCAGAAACGATCGCGCGGGCAGGCGTTACGCGCGAAGAAGCGATTGAACAGATCGATATCGGTGGTCCGGCGATGATCCGTTCGGCGGCAAAGAACTCGCAGGACGTGGCCGTCGTTGTTTCAAGCGAGCAATACGATGCGGTGGTCAGTGAGTTGAAAAAGAATAACGGCGCGCTTTCGAGCCACGTGCGACATCGTCTCGCGCAAAAAGCGTTCGAACAAACCGCGCAATACGACTTGATGGTCAGTTCATATCTCGCCGGCTCGAATGATCCTTTGCCTGAACGTCTGAGTTGGACGATGACTAAGATCGCCGACTTGCGCTACGGCGAGAACCCTCATCAGCAAGCCGCCCTTTATCGCACCTCGGACAGCACCGGCATCGCCAACGCTGCGATTCTCTCGGGCAAGGAAATGTCGTTCAACAACTACGTTGACGCCGAAGCTGCGTGGCAACTCGTCTCCGACTTTGACCAGAATGCGTGCGCAATCATCAAACACACAAACCCATCAGGCGTCGGACTCGGAGAGACGCTGGCGGAAGCCTATCAAAAGGCGCTGGCAACCGATCTCGTTTCCGCGTTTGGCGGAATCGTTGCGTTCAACGCTAAGGTCGATACGGCTGCGGCGCAGGAGGTGACAAAGATATTCACCGAGGTGGTGATCGCGCCGGATTACGATCCGGAGGCGCTCGAACTACTGCGCTCCAGGAAAAATCTTCGGGTAATTCGCATGAGTGACCGGGAACAATCCCGGAGAATTGAAGTCAAACAGATTGGTGGCGGGACGCTGGCCCAAACGCCGGACGATCACAAGCTGACCGCAGCGGACCTGAAGGTCGTGAGCGAACGAAAACCCAGTGATGAAGAAATTCGTGCTTTGCTGTTCGCGTGGGTGGTCTGTAAGCACACGAAGTCGAACGCCATCGTATATGCGCGTGCAGATCAGACAGTGGGCGTCGGCGCCGGACAAATGTCGCGCGTCGATTCGGTGAAGATCGGCGCGATGAGAGCGCAGTTGCCGGTGGCGGGTTCGGTGCTGGCGTCGGACGCGTTTTTCCCGTTTCGTGATGGGATTGACGAGGCCGCGAAGCATGGGATCACGGCCGTGATCCAGCCGGGCGGGTCCGTCCGTGATGATGAAGTCATCGCCGCCGCCAACGAACACGGCCTCGCGATGGTTTTTACGGGAGTAAGACACTTTAAGCATTGAGTAGCGGGAATAGGTCATATAGGACCCATAAGACCTATCTCCACTTGTGCTTCTCCGGGGCATTACCCGATACTCTCCGCACGTTGAACCAAGAAACGAGTACCAACCATGGCTGATAATGAAGACCTTGTTAATAACCTCCCCTCAATCCGTTGTCGTTATTGCGGTCAGCGCAACCAGGTGCGGCCGGAAAACGGCGAGCCACGTTGCGGCCGTTGCCGGATGCCACTTTCAGATGAGCCGCACAAGAAGTTTGCGAACCTGAACAAGGACCAGTACATCCACCCGGCCGATCGCCGCGCGCTCGCGGCGCTGCGGGCGATCCCGGGAATCGACACTGCGCTCAAGAAATTGCTCGCGGTGACTGGTGAATCAGCCATCCGCGTTATCTTCACCGCGAGCGCGGTAAAAGTTACGCCCACACAGTGTCCCGATCTCTACGCCAAACTCCAGATCGCCTGCACGACTCTCGGCGTCGACATGCCGGAACTCTTCGTCCAGCAGAATCCGATCGTCAACGCCTTCACTGGCGGCGTAGAGCGCCCGGTTATAGTGCTCTACTCGCAACTAATCGAGAGGTTGAGTGACGACGAGGTGCTCGCGGTGGTCGCACACGAAGTCGGCCACATTCACGCTGAGCACGTGTTGTACTTGACCGCCGCGCGGTTGATTGAGTTCCTCGCGAAGAGCGCCGTAATGGCCTCACCGCTGACTTTCATCGTCAAGGAGATTCTGACGATGAGCATGCGCGCGGCTCTACTTGCATGGGCGAGGCGCGCCGAACTGTCATGCGACCGCGCAGCCTTGCTCGTTACTCAGGATGCTCACGTTATCGGTCGCACGATGATGAAGTTGAGTGGTGGTACGTTTGCTTCGCGAGTTGACTACGATCAGTTTCTCGGACAGGCTCGCGATTTTCAGAAGACCTACGACGAGAAGGCGTTGGATCGTTTCTGGGCCGACGTGATCAATTCCGGACTGACACATCCGTTCCCGGTGTGGCGCGTTTCGGAGATTCTGCAATGGGTCGAAAGCGGTGAGTACAAAGCACTCATGAACGCACCGGAGAGCGCTGCGGCTTAATGTGGCGCTAGTTCGAGATTAACGGCTTAAACGCCGAAGGCGTGGTTCGAGATGACGGCTTAAACGCCGAAGGCGTTCGCTAATTCCAGCCCAGGGTTGTTTCAACCCTGGGATCAGCAATGCAAGAATCAACAAACGCTGAAAGCGTTAGGCCTGTGCGGTATTAACTCCTTCAGAGTTGAAGCGAACGGTGTCCGATAAACCCAGGGTTGAAGCAACCCTGGGCTGGAATTAGCCAACGCCTGCGGCGTTAAACCAAACCCAAGCGCTGAAAGCGTTAACGCGATCGATGTATTAGCCAACGCCTGCGGCGTTAAACCAAACCGAAGCGCTGAGAGCGTTAACGCGATCGATGTATCAGTAGAGAATTCATGCTGCAAAACAAAAACGGAATCATCTTCGGAGTCGCGAATAAGCGCTCAATTGCGTGGGCCACCGCCCAGGCGCTTCACGCTGCCGGAGCAAACCTTGCTTTCACTTACCAGGGCGATCGCCTCAAGGAGAACGTCGAGAGTCTAACGAACGAAGCAATGCCGGGTTCGTTGTTGCTCTCGTGCGACGTGACAAAACAGGAGGAAGTCGACGAAGCGTTCCGGCTGGTCGGCGAGAAGTTTGGCCGACTCGATTTCCTGATTCACAGCATCGCCTTCGCACCGCGCGAGGCGCTCGGCGGTGAGTATCTCGACACCACCCGCGAAGCTTTTCTCACGGCGCTCGAGATCAGTGCCTATTCTCTGCCACAACTGGCCCGCGCCGCTGCGCCTCTGATGACCGAGGGCGGCAGTATCGTGTCGATGTCTTATTACGGAGCGGAGAAAGTCGTGGCCGGTTACAACGTCATGGGTGTGGCGAAAGCCGCACTCGAGGCCAGCACCCGCTATCTCGCCAAAGATCTCGGACCACGCAACATCCGCATCAACGCCATCAGCGCTGGTCCAATTCAAACTCTTTCCGCGCGTGGCGTCGCGGATTTCAGCACTATGCTGAAACATCACGCCGAACGAGCCCCGCTCGGACGTAACGTCGAAGCCCGTGAAGTCGGAAACACCGCGGTGTTTCTTTGCAGCTCGATGTCGTCAGGAATTACCGGCGAGGTAATCTACGTCGATTGCGGCTACAACATCATGGGTATCTGATCCACGGATTGCGGGGATTAATCACCGATTGGGAATGAAGAAAGACGAAAAGCGAATTGGCGAGAAACCACCCGGCGCCACGCAGGACGAGCAACTGCTCGAGAGTCCGCGGCCGGACGAGTTTACTCACACTGACCCGTGGCGTGTCTTCCGCATCATGGGTGAGTTTGTCGAAGGCTTCGATGAACTGGCGACGCTCAGTCGCGGCATTGCGATCTTCGGCTCCGCCCGCACCAAGCCCGACGATCCCGAATACGCAGCCGCACAGGAAACTGCCGCATTGCTCGCGAAGGAAGGCTTTGCAGTGATCACCGGCGGCGGCCCGGGAATCATGGAAGCTGCGAACCGCGGTGCTTTCGAAGCAGGCGGACTCTCGATCGGCTGCAATATCGAGCTGCCGTTCGAGCAAAAAGCGAATCAATATCAGACCCTCAGCCTCACGTTCAAATACTTCTTCGTCCGCAAAATGATGTTTGTGAAGTACAGTCTTGCATTCATCATTTTTCCCGGCGGCTTCGGCACGCTCGACGAACTCTTCGAAGCACTCACCTTGATCCAGACCAGAAAAATTCGCAACTTTCCGATCGTGCTTTTCGGACGCAGCTATTGGAACGGCATGCTGGAATGGTTGCGCGACACGGTGCTGCCTGACGGCAAGATCGCTGACCTGGACATGGAAATCTTTCACATCTCTGATTCGCCGGCAGAAGTAGTTGAGATAGTTAAGCAGAGTCAGAATTCGTTAGAGGAATTTCAGACTGAGCCACAGATGAACGTCGACGTTTTCTGATCGGCGTCATCAATGTGAATCTGCGGCTAATAACCACTGAAGATAAGGCGTCGATGCGGCAGTGATGGGAACTGCCACGATCTCGGGCGTGTCGTAACTGTGAAGCGCGCGCACTTCCCTTTCGAGCTCGGCGAATTTTGCTTGCGTAGTCTTTGCGAGTAAGAGGACTTCCGACTGGCGCTCGATCTTTCCCTGCCAACGATAAACCGATTCCATCTCCGGCAAAATCTGAACGCACGCTGCGAGGTGAGCACCGACCAACATGTCTGCGAGCCGCGTGGCTTCTTCCCCGTTGGCCGCTGTCATGAAAACTATAATTGCATCGTGAGCAGCTTCGGACATTGCAAACTACTCTTCTTCATCCGCGCCTGGTCCACCGGTTAAAGGCGTCGTGTCACTTCCGAAAAACGCACTATAAACTTCCGCTGCGCGATCGGCGTCACGTTCGTCTACGAGAATGGCTGCGCCCTCAGCAGTTGCGGACAACAACGGAGCGAAAGCATCCGCACCTCCCGATTTCACGATCGATCGAATCCCATTCTGCCTGAAAATGTCGTTCACCATCTCTGCTTCAGCGGGTGAGCCGAGTTTGTACATCGGAAGGAAATTCGCTTCGCTGCTGTCGTGAATGGTGTTTTCAGACGTCAGCCGCTCTACCAGCGGCACATCATCGTCCGGACACTGAGTGATTCCCGGCTGGTATTCGGATTCGCAAATTGGGCAGAACATTTAAAGCCTCCCTTGGTTTGAACTTTGAGCTTTGTACTTTGTACTTGGTTTACGAACAAAGCACAAAGTTCCAGGTACAAAGATCAAACAACGCCACCTTTTTGGGCTACAAACGGTATCTCGTCAAAATGCGTCATCCGCTTAAACGCGTGGAAACGATCGTTGATCTCATCGTAAGTGAGACGTTTGATTCGTTCCGTGCCAAACTCCTCGACATTAAACGAGGCCATCACTGATCCGAAAATCATCGCGCGTCGCATCGCGCTCTCGTCGAGTGTCTCCTGGCTCGCGAGATAACCCATAAAGCCGCCGGCAAACGTGTCGCCTGCGCCGGTGGGATCAAACACGGATTCGAGCGGGTATGCAGGGATCGCGAAATAGCTGCCTGAAGTAAACAACGCCGCGCCATACTCGCCGCGCTTAATTATCAACGCCTTCGGTCCCCAACCAAGTATCTCGCGCGCGGCCTTGATGAGATTTGGAATACCGGTGAGTTGGCGCGCCTCTGCGTCGTTGATGATTACCACGTCGACTCCCCTGATCGTGCGGACCAGCGAGTCGCGTGTGTGTTCGATCCAGAGATTCATCGTATCCAACGCCACCAGTTCGGCGTTCGGCATCTGCTCGCGCACGCCGCGCTGCAAGTCGGGCTGGATGTTTCCTAGAAACAGCAGCCGCGATCGTTTTGATTCTTCCGAAACCTTTGGCTGAAAGTCGGCGAAGACGTTTAAGTGTGTGTAGACGGTGTGGGCAACGTTCAGGTCATACTCATAACGACCGGCCCAGCGAAACGTCTCGCCGCTTTCGATCCTTTCCAGATCGCGCGTGCCGATTCCGCGGCTGTCAAAAACTTCCTGCTCAGCGAAGTCGCCGCCTACGACGCCGACGATAC
>JBIOVO010000024.1:0-12770 GCA_044867735.1 Pyrinomonadaceae bacterium
TAACTCACAATGATGAACGCGACTGGCTATTCAAACCTGACAACGCGACTACGATTGAAAGGCTGCTGGTTGCTTACGACTTCTCCGATTACGCTGAGCTCGCTTTGAATTACGCACTCTCCCTCGCGCAGGAACATCAGGCTGAGTTGCACCTGTTGCACGTGCTGCCGCGTGGCAGTGTCACCGAGACGGAGCTGTCGTGGTACCCGTTAGGGAAAGACAGTGCTTACCACCAGGCAGCGCGGCGTTTGCAGAAAATGATTCCGCCTGAAGTGCATCTCTGGTGTGACATCAAGACAGCAATCGCTGAAGGTCCGGCGTACCGGGAGATTCTGAACTATGCCGAGCGAAACCAGATCGATCTGATTAGTCTCGGTGCTCATGGCGCGGGGTTCGGCATTCGCACGTTGTTTGGTTCTAACGTCGACCGCGTGTTGCGTCAGGCGCCGTGCCCGGTGCTGGTGGCGCGTCCGCTAAGGCCGGCTGTCGTTGAGAACGAGCATCGGGAAGAGTTTGCGGCGGCGTCGAATGGTAAGTAAGAATTTGGATGGGGTGGCCACGGAGGGCCACCCCTACAAATACTAGAACTTACCGCCATGTGATTGTAGGGGTGGCCCTCCGTGGCCACCCCATCCAAATGACAAATGGAAAATGCTCTCCTTTTACTTCCGCAGAGCAACCTGGCCTTTGCGCGAGAAGTTGATCGACTCGCCGAGGATACGCGTGGCTTCCTGCGGCGCGTGAAATCCGTTCGAGTTTTCCGACTCGATAAAGTCGAGATAAAACTGCGCCCGCCGCTGAAAATCCTGTGCGGTGGTTAGCCTGTCATCGTTCATCCCCGCTGCCCTCGCCGCTTTTATGTCGCTGATCAGATCCACGAGCGCGTCCATCGCGATATTGCGCAGGCCGTGTGTGCGTCCCTGAATGGTTTCAACCCTCGCCTTTAGCTCCTCTTCGGACCACTTGTGACACGTTTGGCAGGCTCGATTGATGTTGAGCAGCGGCGAACGCACGTGATGATCGCTGATCTTCAACGCGCCTTCGCGTTTGTAAGGCATGTGGCAGTCGGCGCAAGCCACACCGGAACGCGCGTGAATACCCTGGTTCCACATTTCAAATTCCGGATGCTGTGCCTTAAGCACCGGCGCGCCCGTCTCAGCATGTTCCCAGTCTTTGAACTTCTGTTCGTCATAAAACGCGAGTATGTTTTCGACTTGAAGTCCCTTGGACCATGGATACACCAGTCGCTTCTCAGGACCACTGAAGTGATACTCATCATGGCACTGGCCACAGACAAACGCGCGCATCTCCTGCCGCGTCGCCTGCTTGTTCACGTCGTAGTTCTGAATACCCTGACTCGCTTTTAAGGCCCGTATCCCTTCGATGAATGCCGGACGCGTGACACGGAGTTGCATCGTTTGCGAGTCGTGACAATCGATACACGCGACCGGATGCGTCACATGCTTGCGGGCTTCGAAGTACGGCATCTTATTCAATTCCTCGAAACCCTTAATGATGTCACCGTTGCCGAGTTGCTTGTAAGCAACATACGCGGAGGCGTGACAGTTGATACAAGTGCCCGGTTGTTTCGTCACTTGTTGGCGCTCGGTGAACATTTGATCCTCGAGCATGAATGCGTGACCTCGTTCTTCTCTGAAGTCCTTTGAGAATGCGTAGCCGGCCCACATGGTCTTCAGACGCGGATCTTCCTCGAGTCGCGACTGCGCTACAATCGAGCGCGGATCAGCCTGCGTCGGTGTGCGAGGCTCGGCTTCGCTGCCGCCGTAACGCGTGCGTACTTGATCGATTGTTCGCAGGTAGTCGTCGTACTGTAGTGGAAAGTTCTTGCCCCAGATCGCGGGATCGACGGTGTCGTCGGTGAGCTCCACGACGCGGAAGAATGGATTGCGTGCTTCCTGTTTGCGCTGAAAGATATTCATCAAAAGCGCCAGTCCAAGGGCCACCGCCACCGCAGCCAGGCCAACGATGATTCCAAAACGAAGCCACCCTCGTTTGCGGGGAGGTCGAGTACTTTCCTGCTCTTCGCCCATCTCAGTCTTCCTTTTAAGAATTACTCGCGCAAAGGCCCAAAGACGCAAAGTTATGACCTGCGGCTGCCGGAGGTCATGACTTTGCGTCTTTGCGCCTTTGCGCGAGTATGTCTTTGGTTTGAAATCCAACTCATAAAGATATCCGGCTCAATGCTGGTGTCCGACGGAACTGTGACAACGAATGCAGCTCGTCTGCGAATCCTCAGAATGAGGACCTTCGATCGCTTCCACAATTTCCTGATGACACTTGCGACACGCTTTCTCCGTCACGGCGCGGCCGCGCGGAGTGATCTGGATGTTGTCTTCAAACCAACCGGTCGTGAAGTAATAGGAGTGCCAGAAACCGTTCTCCGCCTTGGTGGCATACTTGCCAACCAGGCCCGGCGGTGTGTGGCAATCGTTGCACACAGCCACCGCGCGATGGCTCGACTTCAACCAACCGCTGTACTGGTCTTGCATGATGTGACAATTGACACACGCATCGGCGTTGTCAGTCATGTAGGAGTAGCCGCGCGCGTAAACAAACGTGTACGCACCGATCCCGACAACGAGACCTAGCGCGATTCCCAGCACCAGTCCTTGTGCCAGACGAGAATTCATCGAGCGACGTCTACTTGCGCGGGTGGCATTCAACGCACTGAAACATCGAGATGTCACCCAGATTCACCGGATGCTTGAACGGCTCATTGGCCTTATGACAAGTCTCACATTTTCTATCATCGAGACCGCCCAGATCTACTGGATGTTTTACCAGTAAGGTCTTGAGTGTGGTAGCAGGACGCGCGGAGTCGGACAAGACGGTGTGGCAGACATTGCAGTCGTTTGAGATGACCTTACCGTTATCGCTGACGTGCTCGCCGTCGTGACAACGAAAACAACCGGACGAATACAGGTGACCGATGTTGTTGGGATGAGTTTCCCAGCTCGTCTTCATCTCCGGGAAAAAGTAGGTCTTGAAGATCCGTTGGGATTCACTAATCGCACCTTTAATCGCGTTTCCTTTTTGACTGTAGAGATCGGCGTAGTTCGTGCGATAGAACGAGTCGAGATGTGCAGCAATCTTTGTGGTCGCTTCGCTCTCCGAAGAATACGACCCATTCAAGGATGTGATCGCCTCCCGTTTGAGAAACGGCAGCGAGGGATCAAGCCGCCCGGCGGCAAATGATTGATTGACTGCCAGGTCCGGGGGCAGATAAACGTGCGCGGGACGATTGTGACAGTCAATACAGTCCATGCGCCGTTTCTCTGCTGCTGCGATCTGCTCCGAACTGAGCGCGCGACTGCGATCGTGATACTCAACCACATTTCCCTCGCGGTCCTTGACGCGAATCCACGGAACCACCTGCCGCTTGTTATCGGTGGCGATGTAGGTGATCTCGTTCGCGAGGTTCATGTGCCAGTGAATACCGGCTACCGGTCCGCTATTTGGGTCGCCACCACCGACGTTGATCAGCATTCGCGTTTGGCGCAAAGAGTTCTGCTCGTCGTAAGCGTAGTGGTTGAACGTCTTGAGCTCTGATCCGTAAAACTTCGACGCCCAATGACACTTCTCACACGTTTCATTCGCCGGGCGCATGTTGTGAACCGGTGTGTTAATGGGTCTTGAGTAAGTGCCGAAGGCGAGCGCAAAGAGTTGACGGGCGCCGTTGAGTTTCGCGCGCGCGTATGACTGTGCTCCGGAGCCGACGTGACAGTCAACGCAGCGAATACTGGCGTGCGCCGTTGCTTTGAAAGCGACGTGTTCGGGCTTCATCACGCTGTGGCAGGTTTGGCCACAGAACTCAACCGACTCGCTGTATTCGTAAGCGCGATAACTGCCAAACGCGCTCATGAAGATGAAGATGAACGAGATCGCGACGAGGGTCAGTGCGATTCGACGCTGGCGCGGGTCGTTGAGATCGATCTTCGGATAAGCGGCGAGTTCCGAATCCGGTGCGCGGCGGCGACGACGCCGTTCCCAAAGCATGCCGGCAACGATGATCAGTATGCCGGCAAACAGAACGGTGGGCAGGAGCACGTAGGTGACGATGCCGAGGTATGGATTGTCTGCGGCTTCCGTGAGTTCGATCAGGAAAAGCAGAACGATGCTGGCGAGGCTCGCCGTAACGAGCAACCCGCCAGCAAAGCTGATGTAGTTACGAAAGAGAGAAGAGTTTCGGACCATGTTTGTAGGGGCGGCCCTCTGTGGCCGCCCCATCTGATGAAAAGTCACAAACGAAAGATGGGGCGGCCACGGAGGGCCGCCCCTACAATCACTGCTTCAGTTGCTTCATGTAATCGACGAGCGCCTTTGCCTGCTCTGCGTTCACACCTTTTTCGCCATAGCCCGGCATGTTGGGTGGCTTCTCAGGCTTCTTGCCTTTCAGAACGATGTCGACGAGTTGCTCATCCGTGAGACTTGCATCAAATTTCTTCTCCGCCTTCTGCCCGTGACAGGCCACGCACTTGGCCTTGTAGAACGCCGCCGGATCCGTAGGCTGCGCTTCACCCTGGGCCAGGACACTGATTACCAAACCCATTGCCAAAGCCACGGTTGCAACGACGCCGATTACCATTCTTTTCAGTTCGCTCATGATTGCCGTCCTCTTATCGAAGGTCTGCGCGGAAATTCCGCTACCGGCGTTAGTGCATCACCTGTGCCGCCAAATTACTGAGCAAATTCGCCGTTTTCTTGACTCATGAGCGTGGTTTCCCACACGAACTTGCGAAACTTTACGCATCTCAAAACTGCCACTTCGAACCCGTGTGGCAACGCGAGCAGGCCGAGAAGTCGTCGCCGCCAAAGGCGCGTTTGCCGTCGTGACAGGTGCGACAACTCGAAGAGCGTTCCGGCGCGTGATGATTGAGCGCGAGCGGGCTGGTCAGTTGTCTGCCTCGCTGCGCGCCGGCGCGAACCCGATGACAATCAGCACAGCGCAAGTCTTCGTCGTGCTTTGCATGACTGAAACCCACGCGAAACGCCGCCGCGCTTTCTGTAGTCCTGACAAATCGCCCAGGAGCGTGACACGTACTACATGAAGCGATGCCGCGCCCGTCATTCGCCTTCGCTTCCGGCGTATGACACTGGTAACAAAGCGCGTGCGCATTGAGCCCGGCTGGGATCGAAAGAGCAAGGCCACCTCTGTTCGGCCGGTGACAAGTTGCACACGTCACGCCGACGGCGCCGTGTCGAGCGTGATCGAACTTCACATTGAAACTGCGCAGCGATGGAAACGATTTAACAGTTCCTGCCTGAACATCCGAGTGGCAAATACTACACATCGGACCACTCGCACTACTGAATTGCGCGGCGTGACAACCCACGCAGGGTGTGTGTCCCGACTTGCCCGGCAACGTCGGGCGCGCCGAGTTGTTTTCACGTCGATGGCAGAGCAAACAAGGAAGCCGGGCATGTTGCTGATTCTCGTGTTTGAACTGCGAGTAATCGACAACCGGCTGCTGACCGTGGACCAGCGCAAACGCACCGGCGATCGTCAGCAACACCATCAGCACTCTGTCGCGCACTATCTCGAAACCCTGCTTTCTTTCTCCGGCAACCTGTGGCAGGAACCGCAACTCTGCGGCAACGGCGCCAACTCGCTTTCCTGGCTGTGACACATGAAACAGCCGGCGTGCAAGGTCGTTCCCTTTTCGAACCTAACTTCCTGATCTGCATGTTTGACTTCAGGAAAGTTGATCACGAACTCGGAGACGACACTTCTTCCAAGACTGGGAAACGCCAGCCGTGCAGTGTTGTTCGGAGTAGCGTTGACGTGACAGTTCTTGCAGATCCGCGGCGCCGGCCTTTCGCGCGCGAAGAACTGCGCACGATGACAGTTCAGGCAATCCTTGTGTTCCGGATATTCACCAATATCCGGAAACGCCTCATCACCCTTGCGAACCGCTTTCCAATTCTTCGACGGAAATCGATGACACGACTCGCACGCCAACTTTTGCTCCACCACATGCGACCGGTGCAAAAACTCCCTGTAATCAACTCTCTGCGACCGCACAACCGCCGCGCACGCAACCACCAACCCCACCACACACCCCCAGAAACGAAAACGATTCCGCAAGCTCATTTTTGTGCTTTATGTGCCTTTTCGTGATTCTATTCGCGGCGGCCGAAATAGATGCGCAACGACGTGTAAGGCAGGTGCGCATGGTAGTTTTGCGGTCGTGGTCCAACCAGCGGGCTCTCGTTGTAGTTGTAGTACTGATAACCAACGTTCCAATCAAGACGGTGATGCAACTTGATCGCGAGCCTCGCCTCAGGCAATTGAAAACTCATCGGATACGAAGCGATCAGAAAGCCCGGATTACCCGTAGGATCCGCGACTCGATTACCCTGCCCGTTGTCTTTATTGATCCGATATGAACCATAGAATGTTACTCGGCGCGCCGGCTGAAGCACAGTATCGATGAAGAAGAAATTATTCCTCATGTAATAAAGACTATGACCCAAAGGGTGCCGAACGCCGTTAAAGAAGTATTCGATTACCGAATTGCTGTTGATCCAGTGATAGGTGTAGCCGGCGTTAAAAGAGGCTCGTGAGTTTGCAGTCCAGTCTACGGAGGTGGTGAAGATGCGGGATTTGATGCTGACGCCAAACTCCTCGAGCGAGACACCGGCGATCTCCGAAGGATTCGCGTTGTCCTTTGTGATCAGGGTTAAGTTGAATGCGAGATTGCGGCTCGGTTTATACCTGCTCTTCGCGCGAATATTGGTGAAATCGTAATTGCCGATGCGCGAGAAGACGTTGTCAGCCGTGCCATGCTCGGCGTCGAAGTAGATTGTCCACTCACTGATCGGACGAGCTTTGAATCCGCCTAAAACTACGTTCGTGTGGTTGTCTTCCTGATGACTCTCCGGAACCAGCGCGGTTGGCGCGTTTGTTCCGAGATTGAACCCGCTGATCGCTTCTTCCACGCGGCGGCTGGCGTGGCGATAACCAAAGTGGATCGAGTAACGAGAATTGAACTGGTAATCGCCCTCGATCGTGTTTTGATACTTGCGATACTTAGTGAACGTGTTGACGTCGCGGTTGCTGAAGCCGATCGAGTCCGTCCGATTTCCGCGAGTCAGCGAAAAGAAGTCACTGAAAACTGCAAAGCCGTCGATCTCGAAAGTCTCGGCCCGAAAAGTGTTGGAAATTCGGAGATGCTCGTTAGGCCGAAAGGTCAAGCCGATGTCGCCGAGCGTGTTCGGACGCTCGGTCTCGCCGGTGAGATTATAGAGACCGAGATTCAAAATGTTGGGCGTGGCGCCTGGCGGACTCGGCGGAAAGCCTGTGATACGCGGATTCCAGTTCCGGCCGGTAAAACTCTCGATGTTATTAAAGTCCTGAGTGGCGCGGCTGTGAATAATACGACCCGTGATGTCGAGCTTCCTGGCTACCAGCGTTTGCGCGCTGAAACGCGTGTAGTTCACGCGACTGCGCGCCGGCTCGTTGCGATGAAAGGTCGTTAAGCTCGCGACAGCAGGATTGAGATTGATGCCTGGAGTAACTCCGAGATCGATAAAGCTGTCGTCTCTAAACCTGCGAAATCCCTGGAGAAAAGAAAAATTGATTGGACCAACTTTCCCGTCCGCGCCAAAGCGAAAATCATTGGCGCGCGACTTCAGTTGCGAGAGCATCAGAAACTCGTTGCCGCCCGCGTGGTAGTTCGTGAAAGCAGGTCCGCTGTAGCGCTCCGGTGAGTAACCAAGATTGAACCGGATGCGGGTGTTTTTCGGAAGAATCGTCAGGTCGAAGTCGCCGAGGTTTACCCGCGCGTCAAAGTTGTGTTCGCCGGTGATCGGATTCGGAGGCCGGCTGAAATTCGCCGGACTAAAGACCCAGTTGGGATTCGCGAAACTGTTGAGCGCGCGAAAATGTTTGAACCGGCGGTAGGTCGCGTCAAACCGATACCACGACGGGTTCTCGACGCTGAGGCGCAGATTGCCTTGCGGATCGGCGCCCCAACCAGTTGAACTTACCAGGAGATTGTCGAACAGACTGGTTTTGCCGTCCTGCGACTTGAGGAAAAAGCTGCTGTCGAACAAACGTGGACCAGCTTTGTAGTTGAGATCGCTTTGATACTTGTTCAGATCTCCGTCAACGCTCAGTCCGCGATAGCCAAACTCCACACTCGAGATGACCGTAAAGTCGCCCGCGTCTTCACCCGGTTCGGCGGACGCGCCTGCTTTCGTGTCTTCCGGTTTCTTCGGACTGGCGGTCGATTGTTGGGCAAAGGCCGGTGCGACTACCAGCGCTGTCACTAACGCCGCCCCCAGCATATGCGTCAGGTGCTTTTTCATGGTCCAACTCGTTTCCTTGTCACCTAAAGAAGACCGGACTAGTCCTCGAGCCGTGAATCTTGATGTGACAATTAGTGCAATTGGCGTATTGCGCGTTCAGGTTGTGTTGCGGACCGGCAGGCTCTTCAGCTCCGACGCCGTGCGCGCTGCTGTGGCAAGTAAGACAAAGCTGTGCAACCCTGCTTGTCGTTAACAAGCGCGGATTGGCCGAACCGTGCGGTGTATGACAAGCGACGCAACCGTCGGTCTTGATCGGTGCGTGTTCGTAAACAAATGGTCCCTGCTTATCGGCGTGACATTTGATACAGGCGGCATCGGCGCCGGTCGCGAGCCGTGTTTGTTTTAGTTCGAAGCCGCCGTGCGGGTTGTGACAATCACTGCACTTCATAGCGCCTTCGAGCACCTTGTGGTGAAACGGCAGCAGGAACTGGTGTTTGGTTTCGCCGTGACAACCCAGGCAGAGCTGCGGTTCGCTCTGTTTCAGCAAGCTGATGCTCGAAAATCCCGGCTTCTGCGCGTTTGCCTGGCTGACAAAAACATTTGAACTGGCGACGTTTTTGGCGGTTTCGCGGGTATGTGATGAGTGACAATCGGTGCAACCGATGTCGTTGCGCCAGTGCTCACCGCGGCGGAAGTTGTTGTGCTCTTCCCTGCCTGCGTGGCACCCGAGACAGGTCTCTGAAATCTCTTTCGACGACTTTGCTTTGAAGGAAATGATCTTCGCCGGATCGCCTTCCTCTGCGTGCGCCTTACCCGGACCATGACACGACTCGCAGCCGGTCACCTTGTTCTTCCAACTGCTTATCTTGATGAGTTGCGCGTGCGAGGTGTGGGAGAAGGCCTTGAACTGATCTTCGTGACAGTCTTTGCACGCATCGCTGCCGATGTAGTCTTCCGGTTTGCTCGATTCGATCGCGCGCGAAGCATCTCCCGCGACAACCAACACGGCCGCTACGAGCAAGCCGCAAAGAAGTATGAACTTGAGTACTCTGTTTAGACTCACCGGCACCTCCGGAATGGTGCGGACTTAAGAACGCTGAAGACGTTAACTAGGTGCAGCCCAGGGTTGGACCGGCTTTATCCGAAAGGTCATGTTTGGGTTATTAGCTGTGCCACTTGGCTTGTTAGCTGTGCCACGAAGTGCCCCGGAGGGGCACGATGTTTATAGCCTTGCTGCCATTAATAGCTATGCGCTCCAGCGGAGCGCAATGTGCTTTAGCTCGCTCAATTACATGCCGCTCCTACCGGAGCGGTATCGTCCAACAAAGGAGGCTATAAACATGTTGCTCCTACGGAGCAACGATCCCTTACACGCAACATAACTTTTCGGGCAACGCCGGTTGACCATTTAGCGACAACACCGAATAGTCGGCCCTAAAACGTTGCAGGCGTTAACCAGGTGTAGCCCAGGGTTGTAGCGCTAGCGCGACAACCCCGGGTTCAGCGCCTCCCTCTAATTCCAAACGCTGAAAGCGTCGTGATTCTACTGACGAGCGCTTATCTTGACTGTGACGACCGTCACATCAACGCGAGGAAGTTGTCGTCACTCTAGCCAGCGATTCGAGTGCTCGCCGGTCGCTAACAAGAATTGTGTTGTTTGAGAAGCTCACGATCTGCCTGCGCCTGAATTCCGCAAACAGCCGCGTCACCGTCTCGCGCGAAGAGCAGATCATCTGTGCGATCTCTTCGTGCGTCAGCCCAAGATTCAAGCGCGTCTCATGCGTTGTAGTTCCGTTGCTCAACCTGAGTAGGAGCGCCGCCAGTTTCTCCGCGGCAGACTGACAAAGAAGTAAGGACCGGACACAGTCTATCATGTCGCTCAACTCGTCGGCGAGAAATTGGGCCAGGCTCGGACGAATCGCCTCGTGCTTTTCGATTACTCGTTCGAAATCGGTGCGGGAAACAAAGTCGATCCGGGATCGTTCCAGCGTTTCGACGGTGACGTCGTAAGGCACCCGTTTCAGCACCGAATTCACGCCAAGCAGCGCTCCGGCGCCGGCGATGCGCAGAATGATGGTCTTTCCCTCGGCAGACGAAAGCGACACTTTCGCTCGACCAGAACGCAACAAGTAGATGCCCTCCGCAGCCTCGCCCTGACTGAACACAACTGCACCGCGTGGATGGATCGACGTGAGCCGTAGACCTTCAACAGTTGTTAGTAGCTGCCAGAGAGCATCCGCCGGTGCGCGCATCGCACCGCTGCCATTCTCCTGAGCATCCACGCTAGAGGCATTTTGCATTGGGGTCCTCCCGCGACTGACAACTCGCCATGCGCAACGTCTATGCCAATGGAATTCCTGCTAATTGATGAGACTTCGGCGTGACGGAGGGGGGAATATTGCGCACCGAGCCTTTGCGTTGCGAGAGATTCCGCAGCTTTTAGCGAGAATTCTCGTTAGCTTGCAACGGTATGAACGTTGCAGTCCGAGTCCCGTGGTTGAGGACTAATCATGGGTGAGCACACGGTAAGTGAGTTTCTGGACCAGCAGAAACTTCATGCGTTCATGAAAGCCCTGCTCGAGGATCTGCGAGCGCTCGAGTATCTGCTCGACAACGATCTCATCGAGAGTGGTGTACGTCGCATCGGCGCGGAGCAGGAGATGTTCCTGGTTGACCAGAACCTCCGGCCCGCGCCGTTGGCCGTTGAGGTTCTCCAGCACGCCAACGATCCCAGGCTCACTACCGAGATCGCGCGCTTCAACCTCGAAGCGAACCTGACGCCACTCGAACTTGAAGGTTCCTGCTTTTCACAACTGGAAGCAGAAATTGATGACGTCCTGCAACACGCGCGAGAGAGTGCGCGTCACTTCGGCGCGGATGTGTTGCTTGCCGGGATTCTGCCGACGTTAAGAAAGTCGGACCTGACGCTCGATAATCTCACTCCATGCCAACGCTATCAGCAACTGAACGATTCCGTCACCAAACTTCGCGGCGGGCCTTTCAGTATCCACATCAAGGGCCTCGATGAACTCAACCTGTCGCACGACAACATCATGATGGAGTCGTGCAACACGAGCTTTCAGATTCATTTTCAGGTGAGCGCGAAAGAGTTCGCGCCGCTTTACAACGTGGCGCAGGCGATCACTGCTCCGGTGCTTGCGGCGGCGGTCAATTCACCGCTGTTGTTTGGTCACCGCTTGTGGCAGGAGACAAGGCTGGCACTGTTTCAACACTCAACCGATGCGCGCTCGTTTACGCAGCAGGTACGCAGTCATCCTACGCGTGTCAGCTTCGGCGATCGCTGGATTCAGAATTCTGTTTTGGAACTCTTTCAGGAACAGATCGCACGCTACCGCGCGATCATGATCAATGAAGCCGGCGAGAATCCGATCTTGCTTCTCGCACGCGGCGAGATCCCGGCGCTCTCCGCGTTGCGGATGCACAACGGCACGATCTGGCCGTGGAATCGCGCGTGTTATGGCGTGTCGCAGGGAGCGGCTCACTTAAGGATAGAAAATCGAGTTCTGCCCTCTGGTCCAACGGTGCGCGACGAAGTTGCAAATGCGGCTTTCTTCTGTGGGCTGATGCTTTCGCTGCCTGCCGAGTATGGTGAGATCGCCAGGCTGATGTCGTTTGACGACGCCAAGACCAACTTCTTTGCGGCGGCCAGGCATGGGCTGGACGCTCAGTTCAAATGGTCGGGTCGTAGCTATTCAGCTTCGGAGTTAATCCTCGAGCATTTGCTACCACTCGCACGCGAAGGGCTCGCGTCGTGTAACACTGATGTGGAGTATCTGAACGTGATCGAAGAACGAATCAAATCCCGGCAAACGGGCGCGCAGTGGATACTGAACTCCTTTCAAGCGCTTGATGATCAGCCGCGCGAGGTTCGAACGAGACTGATCGCGCGCGAAATGCTGGATCGACAACGCACCGGCGAACCGGTTCATCATTGGCCCACACTCGAGGCCAAAGAATCGGAGGACTGGAGTCAGAGTTACCAAACAGTCGGCCAGTTTATGACTACGGATCTGTTTACGGTCGGTCCTGACGATCTGGTGGATCTGGCTGCGAGCGTGATGGCGTGGAAACATATCCGACATGTTCCCGTCGAGAACACTGATGGGCATTTAGTCGGGCTCGTATCGCATCGCGCGCTGCTGAAGTTGCTGGCCAACGGAAGTCACAATCGTGACCGCCAGGTGACGGTAAGGCACATCATGACGGCGAACCCACTGACCGTGTCGTCAACCGCAACGGCGCTGGAAGCGATCGACATCATGAGAGAAAACAGAGTGGGCTGTTTGCCCGTTCTGGAGGACGGACGCCTGGTCGGCATCGTTACGTCTTACGATTTTCTGTCGGCTTCCGCACGGCTGTTCCAAGCAAAGCTGAGATAGTTACGAAAGAGAAAGAATTTCCGGGCAAATATTTGTAGGGGCGGCCCTCCGTGGCCGCCCCATCTTTCGTTTGTGACTTTTCATCGGATGGGGCGGCCA
>JBIOVO010000025.1:0-24545 GCA_044867735.1 Pyrinomonadaceae bacterium
GGTGCGTATCGCCGTTGGTCGACTTCACTTCAACCACGCCTTCACCGACTTCGAGGATCGAAACGTCGAACGTACCGCCACCGAAGTCGAACACTGCGATCGTCTCGTCTTTCTTCTTATCGAGACCGTACGCAAGCGCCGCCGCTGTCGGCTCGTTCACGATACGCATCACTTCGAGACCCGCGATCTTACCGGCGTCTTTGGTCGCCTGGCGCTGCGAGTCGTTGAAGTAAGCAGGTACCGTGATCACTGCTTTATCGACTTTCTGGCCGAGATAGTCTTCGGCTGACTGCTTCATCTTTTGCAGGATGATCGCTGAGATCTCCGGTGGACTCCATTCTTTGCCACCAGCCGCAAGACGCACGTCACCGTTGCCGGCGCCCTGAACCTTGTATGGAACCTGTTTGATTTCTTCGGTTACTTCGTTATAGCGACGTCCCATAAATCGCTTAATCGAATAGACGGTATTTTCCGGGTTGGTCACCGCCTGCCGTTTTGCGACCTGACCAACAAGACGACTGCCGTCTTTGGTAAAAGCCACGACCGATGGCGTGGTGCGACCACCTTCGGAGTTGGTGATTACGGTAGGTTCGCCACCCTCCATCACCGCCACGACCGAGTTGGTTGTTCCTAGGTCAATTCCAATAATCTTGCTCATCTTCTTTTAGT
The DNA here is from genome assembly GCA_044867735.1 of Pyrinomonadaceae bacterium. Classification (GTDB taxonomy): domain Bacteria; phylum Acidobacteriota; class Blastocatellia; order Pyrinomonadales; family Pyrinomonadaceae; genus PSRF01. Next base: position 670 of record JBIOVO010000025.1, read on the forward strand.
CTCCAAAACCTTCCTTGAGTAAATCATTCGGACACGCTGTCATTCTGGAATCGAGGCAGTTAGCGCGGGACCCTGTCCGGGCAAACGACACTCATCTGAACGCTCGGTCAATATAATACCTGAGTCGGTTGTTGTCAACTTTATTTGAGTGTGTTAGTGCTCGCGGCGGTCTTCGTTGACGAGTTTGGAGACGAAGAAGACGTAGTGGGCGCCGGAAAGCACGGAAAAAGTGAAGACTGTGGTGTAAATCGTGGGCAGGTAGTAGCCAGTGCCGTAAGGGAAGCTGGCGGCGAAAATGATCGCGGCAATGGCAAGGATCTGTACGGTGGTGTTGATTTTTCCCAGCATGGACGGGCGAAAGCCGCGAAAGCCGGTGACGACGTTGATGGCGGCTGCGCCGACGAGGATGAAGACGTCGCGACTGATGACAGCTACAGTGACCCAGAACGGTATCGGAAGATGCGGGGGCAAAGGTTGGGGAAAGACTGCCCGCATCGATAAAACCACGAAAGCCGTGACCAGCATCAGCTTGTCGGCGATCGGGTCGAGGATCGTGCCGAGTTGCGACCTTTGGTCGAAGCGGCGCGCGAGCAGACCGTCCAGGCCGTCAGTTGCGCCGGCGACGATAAAGACGATGAGTGCGAGAACAAAGCGTTGATAGAAGAGCAGGGAGGCAAAGACCGGAATCAAAACCATCCGGAAGACAGTCAGGACATTAGGAACCGTAACTATGCGGGAGGACATACAGGATGAATATCGACAGGATTAACAAGATGAAACAAGATAGAAGACAACTTAAGAACTCATGAATGTGGGCCTGCTAGAGGACCTATGAAAAGGTCTGTTAAGAACCCCAATGCACAGCTTCTGTTGAGAACTCTTGAACAGGGCCAACTTTAAGAACTCATGAACGTGGGCTACTCGAGGACCTATGAAAAGGTCTGTTAAGAACCCCAATGCACAGCTTCTGTTGAGAACTCATGAACAGGGGCCGAAACACAGCCTAACTTAATCCTGTAAAATCCTGTTCATCCTGTCTAAAAAACTCATCCTGTCGAGCTTCGGAGTTCCAACAGAGAGATTTCAGGAGGGCATCCGTATCTGATGGGTAACACGACCGTTCCCAAACCGCGATTGACGTAGATCTGCGTATTTCCATGACGCCCGAGGCCTTTCAGCAAGCGCCTGCGCGTTCGCCCTGACGCGCTTCGCTCACCTCTGATCGCAACCTGGCCACCGTGCGTATGTCCGCTCAAAACTAAATCCACTGAAGCGCGAGCGGCACGCCTTAAAACGATTGGATTGTGTGCGAGCAGGAGTTTCATCTCGTCTTCACGAGCACCTGCCATCGCTAATGAAATATCCTCGAGACCCACCATCGTGTCGTCGACACCGGCAAGCCAGAAAGCCGCGCCATTCTTCTGGAAGCGCATGCCTTCGTTGATCAGGACCGTGATTCCTTCGGCGCGGAAAAGGTCGGTGATCAATGCCGCGTCGGTCCAGTGATCGTGATTACCGAGCACGGCGAAGACGCCGTGTTTAGCTTTCAAGCGGCCCATCATCTCGGCGCATGGCGCGGCGTAGTGTCGCTCTTTGGAGATGTAGTCGCCGGTTAACGCGATGATATCAGGCTTCAGCCTGTTGGCAGTGTCAACGGCCTGCTCGATCTGTTCGCGGCTGGAAAACGGACCGTGGTGAATATCTGAAAGTTGCACTACGCGAAAGCCGTCGAAGGCTTTCGGTAACCGGCTGAGTTGAATCCTCTGATGCTCGATGCTAAGCATGTACGGCTCGGTGAGTGCAGCACGAGCAACATGCGTCAAGCTCAGGGCCAGTGAACGCAACGGAGTGTCTGGTCGCTTGGAACCGCCAAAAGGCGCGACACGTCTACGCTGGTTCCATCGAATGGGAGTCGCCATATTTTAGTGTTTGGATTTGGCGCCAACCTGCCGGGGAAGCGCCGCATAAGTGGGGCGCATTATAGAGACCTCAACTATCCGACGCAACTCTGAAAGGCCACCCAACTGGGTTGAGATATGCAATAATTGGCCGTTTCCGGCGAAAAACCTTAATGAAACGTAGCCTAATCCCGATTTTTGGAAGTGTGTTTTTTATTCTCGTTGCCACCCTTTCGGCAGCGCCGGAAGAGCCCGGCGCCGGCGGTGGTGGTCACGGCTTACAGCCGGCGGTTCTGATGGGCATCGCGATCATGCTCATCGCCGCCAAGCTATGCGGCGAACTGTTCGAACGAATCCATGCGCCGGCCGTTTTGGGTGAACTCTTTGCCGGAATCCTTTTGGGCAACCTGGTGATCTTCGGGTTTAACGGGGTGGAATGGCTGAAGACGAATGAAGTCCTGGCGGCGCTCGCTGAACTCGGCGTGATCATTCTCTTGTTCGAAGTCGGACTGGAGTCAGACTTGCGCGAGATGGCCGAAGTCGGCTGGTCGTCGTTGTTGGTTGCCGTGCTTGGCGTTGTAGCTCCCTTTCTTCTCGGCTGGGGAGTTTCCGCGTATTTCATTCCCGAAGAGGCTACGCTGGGACACATCTTCATCGGCGCCACTCTCTGCGCCACCAGTGTCGGAATTACTGCACGTGTCTTCAAGGATCTGGGAAAACTCGGCACGCGCGAGGCGAGAATAATCCTCGGCGCCGCGGTAATTGACGACGTACTCGGACTGTTGATTCTGGCGGTGGTTGCGGGGGCTATTAAGGCTGCCGCAACTGGCGCGACTCTCTCGCTGCTCGAAATAGTCGTCATCGCGCTGAAGTCGTTTGCTTTCCTGATTGGTGCGATTGCCGTTGGCCACTTGCTGCTGCCTAAGACGTTGCGCGGCGCCGGACATCTTGAAAGCCGCGGAGTTTTACTTACGCTCGCCATCTCGTTTTGCCTGCTGCTTTCCTGGGCCGCCGCGAAGGTCGGACTCGCTCCGATCGTCGGTGCTTTTGCGGCCGGTCTGACGCTTGATGAGGTGCACTACAAGCCTGTCGGTGGAAGAACGGAACGCGATCTCAGCGAGCTCCTGCAACCGGTCAGCACTGTCCTCGTCCCAATATTCTTCGTACTGATGGGACTCAAAGTCGATCTACGACTCTTCACGCGAATCGACATTCTAGCTTTCGCTTTGGTGTTGACGCTCGCAGCGATCGTTGGCAAACAGATCTGCGCTGCCGGTGTGCTTGAACCCGGAGTTAATCGGTTGGCGGTTGGACTGGGCATGATTCCCCGTGGCGAGGTTGGTCTGATCTTTGCTGGTATCGGTGCGACGCTGATGTTGCCGTCTGTGACGGGAGTCAGGGAGCCGGTGATCAGCAGCTCGACTTTTGGCGCAGTCGTAATCATGGTTATCATTACGACATTAATTACTCCGATCGCGTTGAAGTGGGCTTTAGGGAAGAAGCGTAACGAAAAAGGGAAGGGTTAGAACCATGGGAACAAGGAAAGATACGCACAAAGTTGGAACGCCCCCGAAACCACGTGGACAACAGACCGGTTTCGCGGGAAATCCGGACCAGAATCGCGAGGAAATGAAAAAGACGCCCGCGCTGCGGGGCCGTTTGAAGAACCAAAACAAGGCGTTTAGTGACAAATCTGAGCAGCACATCGGTGGTGACGCGGTGACCCCGGCCACGAATCACCCATCGACACCAGGGATGAGAACGACCGAAAACAGCGACTCACGGGCCGAACGCGTTTTCAAAACGCGCATGGCGCGTTAACAGATTTTTAACGCAAAGACGCAAAGGCGCAAAGAAAAACGCAAAGGAGGACCTCCGGAGCCCGAAGGGTTTGACCTTTGCGTCCTTTGCGCCTTTGCGTGAGAAAACTTCTTTTGAATCTCCTCGCCAACCAAACCTGTGGTTTTGTGTCTATTGCTACTGAGCAATGAGTGACAGCGAAACTGAATTAATCAGACGTGCTCAGGCTGACGACACCGATGCGTTTTGCCTGCTGGCCGAACACTATTCACGGCGCATTTATCTGCTTGCGTTTCACTATTGCCGAAACGCACAGGATGCAGAGGATCTTTCTCAGGAGGCGTGGCTCAAAGCCTATCGCGCGCTGCGATCTTTCAGATACGACTCGTCTTTCTATACCTGGCTGCGCCGGATCACGATCAATACTTTCCTGAATCACCAGCGCTCGAAAGTCAACGTCGAACTACTCGACGTGGACCATGAATTTGCTTGCGAGTCGCAGGTCCAGACACCAGAAACTCTCTATAACAAAGTTCTCTTTGAGAGCGTCATGAGTGCGTTGGCGGAGCTGACTCCGTCGCAGCGCCTGGTGTTTCTGCTGCGCCACTACGAAGGAATGTCTTACGACGAGATTGCAAACGCGATGAACTGTTCGACCGGAACCGTGAAGAAGTCAGTGTCGCGCGCGATCGCCAAACTACGCGTGCGTTTGGATGTAGACCAGGATACGTCCGATGAAAGCCTGAGCCAGTTGGCAGCCGAAGGAGTTTCGAATGCATAACAGCCAAGACATGGAACCGATGAGTGAACGCGAGGACTCCGACGCGCTAAACGAAACGCTGCGGATTACAACGCGAATCCTCGAGGCTGCGGCGCCGCCGGAATCTTACTGGCCCGGATATCACGCACGGCTCAAAGAAAAACTAAACCAGACGCATGCGCCTTACGTGGCAATTACAGATAGACCATTGTGGATCACGCGATTCTTTCGTGCTTCCGTTTCCGTACCGGTACCCGTGGCTGTCGCCTTGATACTCCTCTTCGCTTTCTCATTGTTTTTCTTCAGTAGAACTCCCGAGCCGAATGTTCCACAAGTACAGGTCGTGCAAGTGCCTGTTGAAGTGCCCGTGGTCCAGAAAGAGACTGTTACTCGCATCGTCTACCGTCGAACTCCGCGACGGAACAAACAACGGATCAATCCACCGCCAGATGATTCAACTCTCGCCCGAACACTCGTCGGCTTCAAACCAACCGAAGAGATTAAACTCACGGTGATCAAGGGAGGTACGGCGAATGAGAAGTAGATTCTGGACCCTTTTGTTTTGTTTGCACTGCATCGCGTGGAGCGCCGCCGCGCAGAATCCGGCCAAGCGCCAGGTGGTGTTACCAGTTTCCAATGGAGGGTTTGTCGCTTTTCGAAGCGTGACGTCAGCTTCCGACACCAAACACATTCCAGACGGCAAAGCGCTTGCTTCGTTGCTGTACGCGCAGGCGTTTGCCGGCGAGAATCGCGTCATTCATCGTGTACTGACCGATGCAGAGCGCCGCGTCGTGTTTGCCTATAACCTTTGGGTCAATGCCGATCCGATTGCGCGGAAGTTTAGCGTGACTGTGCTGCCTGCTGATGAGGCGTTCCGGCGTTCTTTCTTAAAAGACTTCACCCCGATGCGAACCAACGAGGCACTCGCGACGTTCCCGGGATCAACCGCGCCGCAAACACTCGACGATGGCGATGCCGTTTCACTCGAACTGCTCGTCAACCAGGAATCCGGAGTGAAAATCATCGACGTTGTTACGCTAACGTTCGACCGCGCCCGCCTGCGCGAACAGTATCTCGAATCGATTCCCAGAGACTTCACGCTCGACGCAGTCGCCTTGAGGATCAAGAACTCGAGCCTGTCGATCAACGGGACGCTCGTGAGTAAGAGCAAATCGAGCGGTTGCTCAGGCGCACTCTTGTGGTTTTACGTGCCGGAGCGCGGACGTTTTATTGTTTCACTCGTGCCGCGTGAGGGGTACGAGTTTCAAAAGACTGCCGTGCTCGACGGTAACAGGATCGAGTTCACTGCGGATGGCGACCTCTTCGAGTGGTCTTCGACCGACTCGATACTACCAACCGGCGGAACGTGGAATCTCTGGGTGTTGCACGATCCGGAGTACACGCCGCTGTTTGGCGCTGAAGCCAATTTGCCGAAGGCCACAAGGCGTTCGAACATACTCGAAAAGATCGATGGCGCGCTTATGCGACAAGGCGCGACGCTAATTTTTCCGACAAAAGAAACCCAAACGCGGAGCAGCAAAGATCCGGTGGTCGCACCTCAGCAGGTGATGATCGGCGGCGCGGACTCAATACAGAATCTCTTACCCAAGGGCCCATGATCTACAGCGACTAATTCAGTCTCCCACTCCCCACATTAAGTGAGCCTCGTTCTCAGCAATCGTTGAGACGGGACAGGTGTGCCTCTAACCATCAAGGAGATGATATGAACAAGTTTCGTTTACTTCCGGCTGTGCTCGTTCTCTGTCTAGCTGCATCGGCGGCGTTTTCGCAAACTCAGGATCTGCCGAAGTTTGAAGTCGCAGCCGAATTCACCACACTCGAGCGCGAGGATTTTTTTGGTAACAGAACTGAACCGGGCCTGGGCGGAAGATTCACTTACAACCTCAACAAGAATTTCGCGCTCGAAGGCGCGGGTTATTTCTTCCCCAAGCAATGTTTTTTTGAGTGTCGCAACCCTGGCCGGGTGATACAGGCAGTCGGTGGTTTGAAGGCTGGAAAGCGGTTTGAGAAGTGGGGCATTTTCGGGAAAGCCAGACCGGGAATAGTCAGTTTCAGTGATGGAGAAACTAATCTGTTTCCCGTCGGTCCGTTTCCCACCAGCGCGTTCGAAGTAAGACAGAATCGCGTCACCAGCTTCGCCACCGACATCGGAGGAGTGGTCGAGTTTTATCCTTCGAAGCGCATCGTGACGCGGTTTGATGTCGGCGACACGATCATCTATTTTACGGAGCGAACAACGAACGACTTTCGCATCAATCCGATCACGAATCAGTTCGAGGTTGGACCGGTTACGAAACCCGCGCGGACTACTCACAGTTTTCAGTTCATGGCGAGCGTCGGGTTTCGATTCTAGGTAAAGAATTTCTCGCGCAAAGGCGCAAAGCCGCAAAGTTCTGACCTTCGGCTTCCGGAGGTCTTAACTTTGCGGTTTTGCGCCTTTGCGTGAGAAATTCTTTACTCTACAACCCAGGTATCTCCGCTATTGATCAGCTTCTCCAAACTCCCGGGTCCTACCTTCGCGATCGCCGCGTCGATCTGATCGAGCATCATGTCTTCATAAGTCGGACGCTCAATAGCTCTGAAGATTCCGACCGGCTGCGGGAAGTCAGGCTGTTCCATGCGTGCGAGCATGAACGCAACCGAAGGATCCTTCAGGTAAATGTCGTGAACCAGCAAGTCGTTTTCGGTGATGCCATTTTCACCGATGGTCACGATTTCCGGGTGCGCGCCGTTCATGCGAATCCCTTTGTTCCGATCCTTTCCGAAGACCATCGGCTTGCCATGCTCGAGATAGAGCACGCGATCGGAGCGAACACCACGTTCCGCGAAGTAGTCGAATGCGTGATCGTTGAAGATGTTGCAGTTTTGATAGACCTCGATGAACGAGATACCTTTGTGTTTTGCGGCGGCTTCGACGATCGTACCGAGGTGTTTGACGTCGATATCGATCGACCGCGCCACAAACGTCGATTCACTCGCGATCGCCAGCGACAAAGGATTGATCGGGTAGTCGATCGTTCCAGAGGGCGTCGACTTCGTCTTCTTGCCAAACTCGGAAGTCGGACTGTACTGACCCTTCGTCAGACCGTAGATACGATTGTTGAAGAGTATGTAGTTAACGTCGAGATTGCGACGGATGGCGTGGATGAAATGGTTGCCGCCGATCGAGAGCGCGTCGCCGTCGCCGGTGATCACCCAAACACTCAGATCCGGATTGGCGCACTTGATGCCGGTTGCGACTGCGGGCGCGCGTCCGTGAATGCTGTGGAAGCCGTAGGTGTTCATGTAGTAAGGAAAGCGTGACGAACACCCGATGCCTGACACGAAAACGATCTTCTCGCGCGGGATGCCGAGCTCAGGCATGACTTTTTGCACGTTGTTGAGAATTGCGTAGTCGCCGCAACCCGGACACCAACGCACTTCCTGATCGGAAACAAAGTCGGCCTTTTTCAGTTGTCCCGGCGGTGGCGCAATCCGGCCCGACACCGCCGACCCGCCTTCGCTTTCGGCGGACACGACCTCGCCCAATGGTTTGTTACCGTTTCCGTTCCCACTATGTCCGTTACTCTGTGTGCTCATTCTTTCTCCTGACTAAACTCACTCTTTCCTTCGCTGCCGCTTTCAGTTCTTTAGACCGTGAAAATTCTTTCCAATGAAATTCTGAATCCCGGGAGTATGTCATCGGCTTCAAGGTCATCGCTTCCAGAAAATGTTGTAGCGTCTGACAGTGAACGATAAATCGTTACCGTGCGAAACTTTGGATCTACAATCCAAACCTGTCTGGTACCAAAACCCAACCACCGTGATAGTTTGGCCTTAACTTTTCCAAGCCGGTCGCCGGGGCTCAAAACCTCAACCGCGATATCCGGCGGGCCTTGCCAATAACCTTTGGGTTCCCCGGTTTCTTCCAGCCGATCCTTCGAGACAAGGGAAATATCTGGCCCCAAAACGGTGTCAGGGTTTGAGGTCAACTGGAAACCGACGTCTGAGATATAGACTTCACCTAAGTCATGGTCCCAAACAAACTGCGCCAGTGGCGCACTAAGGCGCATAGCAATCCGGCCGTGAGGTAGTCCGGGAAGCGGCATTTTTTTAAGTTCTCCGTTTATGAGCTCAGCGCGAAATTCTCCGCGGGGAAGACACAAGAGTTCTTCCGCAGTCATTAGCGCAGTTGAGGTGCTCACTTTCATACTCATGTCATACATCTCCGAGCGTGCGTGAGGAACGCTCTTACAAATACTCTTCTACTTTCCTGACGATCTCGCGGATCTGGAAAGGGCGGCCTTTGACCTTCGAGAAGGGCACGGCGTCGACCAGGTACTTCGCGCGGATCATGGTGCAGAGTTGGCCGAGATTCATTTCGGGAACGATCACGGTTTCAAAACCCGAAAGCACTTCGCCCAGGTTTCGCGGGAAGGGATTCAGGTAGCGCAGGTGCGCTGACGAAACGCTCTTACCCTCGTTCTGCATCTTCTCGACTGCTGAGCTGATCGAACCGTAAGTCGAACCCCAACCGAGCACCAAAACCTTCCCGGTCTTCTCACCCATAACTTCGACCAGCGGAATCTCAGCGACTGCGCGATCAATTTTTTCCTGACGCAACTTCACCATCAGGTGGTGGTTCTCAGGATCGTAGTTGACATTGCCGGTGATGTGCTGTTTCTCGATACCACCGATGCGATGTTCGAGTCCGGGAGTTCCCGGAAGTGCAAACGGACGCGCGAGGGTTTGCTCGTCGCGAGCGTAAGGCATGAACGTCGCCGGATCCGTCGCGAACGTGACGTCGATCTTCGGCAACGACTCGAGCGATGGAATCGCCCACGGCTCTGCGCCGTTGGCCAAATAGCCGTCCGATAAATAAAAGACCGGTGACATGTACTTGAACGCGAGCCTCACGGCTTCGATCGCCATATGAAAACAGTCGCCCGGTGTCGCCGGAGCAACCACGATCGCCGGACACTCGCCGTTTCGTCCCCAAACAGCCTGGAACAGATCCGCCTGCTCTGTTTTCGTCGGCAAACCGGTGGATGGTCCACCACGCTGCACGTTGACGATCACGAGCGGCAGCTCAGTCATCACCGCCAGACCAATCGCTTCCTGTTTCAGCGCGACGCCCGGTCCTGAGGTTCCAGTCAAGCCGATCTGTCCGGCGAAGCTGGCGCCGATGGCGGCGCAAACGGCCGCGATCTCGTCTTCAGCTTGAAACGTCTTGACGCCAAAACTCTTGTGTCGCGAGAGCTCGTGGAGAATGTCCGACGCCGGCGTGATCGGATAAGAACCATAAAACAGCGGCCGACCGGAAAGCTGCGATGCGGCAATGAACCCGATGGCAGTCGCTTCGTTACCGGTCAGCTTGCGATACTTGCCGGGAGCGATCTGTGCTTTCTTGACCGTGTAGTGAGTGGTGAAAACTTCCGTCGTGTCGGCGAAGTTGTAACCAGTCTTCAGCGCGATCTCGTTTGCCTTCGCCAGCTCGGGACTCTTCGCAAACTTGGCGCGGATCCAGTTCAGCGTGTTCTCCATCGGCCGGTCGTAGAGCCAGTAGAGAACGCCGAGCGCGAAGAAGTTCTTCGAACGATCCATCTCCTTGCGCGTCAGTTCGACGTTGCCCTTCAGGGCATTCATGTTGAGCGTCGAAATCGGCAGCTTGTGCACGCGATAACCGGCTAGCGAATTGTCGTCCAGCGGGTTGGTCGCGTAATTGGCGTACTTCAGATTTTCAGGCGTAAAGCCATCTGTGTTGACGATCAGTGTGCCGCCGTCTTCGAGGTCGGCCAGGTTAACTTTCAAAGCCGCCGGGTTCATCGCGACGAGAACATTCGGTTGATCGCCGGGGGTCTTGATGTCCTGGCTGGAGAAGTTCAACTGGAATCCGCTGACGCCGGGTAAGCTGCCGGCTGGGGCGCGAATCTCGGCCGGGAAGTCGGGCAGTGTGGAAATGTCATTGCCGACTACGGCGGAAGTGTTGGTGAACTGCGTGCCCGTCAACTGCATACCGTCGCCTGAGTCGCCCGCGAACCGAATAGTTACCGTCTCGACCTCTTCGAGGTGTTTCTCAGGCTGAGTGACAGGGGGTTCTATAACAGTACTCATTTTGATTTCGTGAAGCCCTTTCGATTCGTTATTGCCGCCGACCCTAGTATAGGACATATAAGTCCTATAAGTCCTATTAGACCTATTTTAATCTCGATAACTCTTCCTCATACGGCGACATCGCCGCGAGCTTCGCGACGATCTCGGGCAGGACGCGGAGCGTAGACTCGATCTCGGCCTCGTCGTTGTAACGTCCGAGAGAGAACCGGATCGATCCCTGTGCGGCCGTAAACGGCACGTTCATCGCGCGTAGCGTTGGTGACGATTCGTGGCTGGAGGAGTGGCAGGCTGAACCGGTGGACACACAGATGCCGGCTTCATCGAGGTGCATGAGAATGTTCTGTCCATCGACGTACTCGAAAGAGATGTTCGACGTGTTTGGCAAACGCTTCGAACGATCTGCGATTCCATTCAAACGCGCATTTGGAATGCGTTTGAGAATCTCGTCCTCGAGACGGTTGCGCAAACTCTCGATTCGTTCATGACCACTGTCCTCAACAGCAAGACGACAGGCGGCGCCGAGACCGACGATGTTTGGCACCGCGGATGTTCCCGCGCGACGCCCATGCTCCTGAGCACCGCCAACGATGAACTGCGGCAGAGTGATGCCGTTCCGAATGTAGAGCGCGCCGATGCCCTGTGGCGCGTGCAGTTTGTGACCTGAAAGCGCAAACAGATCGACATTAGTGCTCTTCAGGTCAATCGGAATCTTGCCGACTGCCTGCACACCGTCAACGTGAAACAGCGCCTCTGAATTCTCACGCACGATGCGGCCGAGTTCTTCGATCGGAAACAACACTCCGGTTTCGTTGTTTGCAAGCATGATCGACACGAGCGCGGTGTCGGGACGCAACGCCGCGCGCAACTCGTCCTGATTGAGTTGACCTTCGCCATCAACGCCAAGCCACGTCACTTCGTAACCTTCGGTTTCCAGCAGCTTGCAGAGATTGCGAACTGCTTCGTGCTCGACCAACGTGGTGACGATGTGTTTTTTTGTTGGCTGCGTACTGAGAACGCCGCGTATGGCCCAGTTGTCTGACTCCGAACCGCACGACGTGAACACAATCTCACTCGCATCCGCGACGCCGATCAGGCTCGCGACTTGCTCACGCGCGAATTCAACAGCGCGCTTCATCTCTCGACCGAGCGCGTGCGCTGACGCCGGATTCCCGAAGAACTCGGTGAGATAAGGCTTCATCGCATCGACCACTTCGGGGGCGACGCGTGTTGTTGCGTTGTTATCGAGGTAAATCATTTCATTTTCCGTTTGTCGTTTTTCATTTATCAGTTGTCATTTGTGCTCGTGGCGATGATCTCTTCAATCAACGGCTGACACGAGCCACAGCCGCCTCCGGCATTGCAAGCCTCGGTGACCTCGGCAACCGTGGTCAACCCGCCTGTCCGAATCTTACTTTCGATTGTACGTTCGGAAACGAAGAAGCAGGTACAGATCAGCGCCTCGTCACCCGCCCAATCGTCGCGCGCCGCATCGCTGAAAGCACGAATCGCATCGACCAATGCGTCGCACGCGAGACTCACGCAGCGCTCGTCTCCTAGCCGTTCTGCGATCGCGCTCGGCTCCTGCGCGAGTGCCGCCGCATCGACCGTGTTCAATCCTTGCACTTCTTCCGTTAGCAGCGATGCCGCTGCTACGAGCACATTGCAACCCGCCGCGCGAAACCTCGCTTGCGACACCGTGTGGTTTGCGTCAACCTGGATCGAGAACCGAACGTGCGCACCACAGGTCAACGATGCCGCACGTCCAGCAAAACTCGGTTCGTCCGTGTCGCCAACATTTCTGGGATTAAAGAAATGATCCGTGACTAATCCGTTCACATCCGTGTTCTCTGTAGTTAAAGATACGGAGTTGCAAGCAGATTTCCAATCAGCTACGCTTCTTCGTTCAGAATTAGCCATATGACACAACTAAACGAACAACTCATTCTCGACAGCTTGCGCCAAATCAAGGATCCCGATCTGCACAAAGATATCGTCACACTCGGCTTTATCCGCGACCTTAAGATCGACGGCGGCAGTGTTTCTTTTCGCATCGTCTTGACTACTCCCGCGTGCCCTGTGAAAGCCGAAATGGAGAGCGCCGCGAAAGAGATCGTGGGCGGTTTGCCCGGAGTCAACACTGTCAACGTAACGATGGACGCCGAGGTGCCCAAAGGGCGCGGTCTCGGCGAGAAGCTCGTCATTGAAGGTGTCAAAAACATCATTGCCGTCTCTTCAGGCAAGGGCGGAGTTGGTAAGTCGACGGTGGCGGTCAATCTCGCCGTCTCGCTCAGTCTCAACGGCGCTCGCGTCGGTTTGATGGACGCGGACGTTTACGGACCAAACGTTCCGATCATGCTCGGCGCCAGCGAAGCGCGGCCGGAAGTGGAAGGCAATAAGCTCGTTCCGATCGAAGCTTTTGGCGTGAAGTTCATGTCGATGGCGTTGCTGCAACCCGGCGACAAACCGATGATCGTGCGTGGTCCGATTCTGCACGGTTTGGTGAAACAGTTTTTGTCGGATGTGAAGTGGGGCGAACTCGACTACTTAATCGTCGATATGCCTCCCGGCACGGGCGACGTGCAATTGTCGCTCGCGCAACTCGTTCCCGTGCAGGGCGCGGTTCTGGTGACTACGCCGCAGGACGTTGCGATTGCCGACGTGCGCCGCGCGCTCAGGATGTTTGAGACTGTCGCCATACCGGTGCTCGGTATCGTCGAGAACATGAGCAACTTCATCGCGCCCGACACGGGCACTCGTTACAACATCTTCGGCGAAGGTGGTGGCGAACGGCTTGCCCAGAGATACAGTGTTCCTTTCCTGGGCGTCGTGCCCCTCGGAATCGAGGTGCGAGAAGGCGGCGACAAGGGCGTGCCGGTGGTTGTCAGCCAGCCTGACTCACCGCAGGCACAAGCGTTTCGGAAAGTTTCCGAAGAAGTCGCGCGGCAAGTGTCGATCGAGGCAATGAAACCCGAACTTGTCGTTTTGGGGAAAGGTTAATAAGATAAAGGCGGTCTTTGGAACTGGGGTTCCCGGTCTTAGTGAATCAAACCCAAGAACGAAGTCCAAAGACCAAAAACGAAGGAATGAGGATCTAGAGAACAATGTCAGCAACTACAGCGCCTACCGTGACACTGAACGTCACCGAATCGGCCGCAACTGAAATTAAGAAATTTATGGCGGGCGAAGAGGGCTTACCCGAAACTTCAGGACTCCGTGTACGAGTGGTTCCCGGCGGGTGCTCTGGTTTTCAGTACAGCCTCAACATTGAAGAGCAGTCGCGCGAAGGCGACTTCGTGATGGACGAGAAGGGCGTGCGCATGTTTGTAGACATGTTCAGCGCGCAGTACCTGAATGGCGTCGAGATCGACTACGTCACCGGCGTGATGGGTTCGGGTTTCACCTTTAAGAATCCCAACTCCACCGGCAGTTGCGGCTGCGGCTCTTCGTTTACCGCATAAGTTTTAGCAACGACCGTTTTGGACGGGAGACGGGAGCGATCCTGTCTCCTGTTTGTGTCTCAGCCGCTTTACCAGGAATTTTGAACCACGAAGACACAAAGACACAAAGTTGAAAATCAGCTGCGTGTCTTAGTGTCTTTGTGGTTAACACAATAAAGCACAACTTAGGAGCGCGATAGATGCCAAAGATCCAAGCTGAGACCGCCACTGGTCTTGTAGAAACCGAACCACCTGCCGGGAAAAAACTGGTCCTGGCCCTCGAAGACGCCGGGATCGACATTCTTCACCGTTGCGGCGGCAATGCGCGCTGCACTACCTGCCGAGTTGAGGTTCTCGAGGGGGATCCAGGTGAAATGCAGGAACTCGAACGAAATCGTCTCGCAATGGAAGCTGAGCTCGCACCCAACGTTCGTCTGTCGTGCCAGATTCGTGTCGGTGGCGATCTGAAAGTGCGTGTGATCAATCAGGCGAGTGTACGCGGCATGGATGCCGGCCCACGCCCACTCGACGAATAGGCATTATTTGCACCGCAGCTTGGTCTAGGTGTAATCTTCGCGCGTAATTCCAGGCTTTCAACTCGGAGGACTTATGTTAATTGAGTCAACTGCTCATCTCCCCATCAGTCTGGCTTTCTTTGACGGAGTGTTCAATGCCCCGGATCCGACGTCGCTGGCGCGAATCATCATCCGTTGGTTTCACTTCGCGGCCGGTGTCACCTGGATCGGACTGCTCTATTTCTTCAACCTCGTAAACGTTCCCGTTCAAAAAGGGCTCGATGCGGACACCAAGAAAAAGGTGAATCCGGAGCTGCTTGGTCGAGCGCTTTGGTGGTTTCGCTGGGGTGCCGTTGTAACCGTCCTGGCGGGTCTGATGTACTTCGCGATGTACATCCTGAAGCCAGATACCACCAATGCCTTGGCTTTGGGTGGTGTCAACGTCAACGTCTGGTACGTGTTGGGTATTTGGCTGTTGTATCCGATTGTGCTTTTCGGAATCGAGTTTCTGATCATCAAGAAGGTGCCGGCGTTGATTAAAGACGGACGCGTCTTTGCGATCGTGATGTTTGTCCTGGTGGCTCTTTTTACATATGGACTGGTTAGCTTCTTCACGTCAGCGTTCTCGAATGGCGCGGAGAGTTTCGCCAGCAACAAGTCGTATTCGATCGGTATCGGCGGTGCTTACGGCGTCCTGATGATGTTGAATGTCTGGGGAATCATCTGGCCGAACAATAAGCGCATCCTTGCAGCCACGGCGGGAACCGGTCCGGCTGCTGCACCTGAATTGGCACGCCAGGCCTTCATCGCCTCGCGAACAAATGCGTGGCTGTCGCTGCCGATGCTGTTCTTCATGGGCACGTCACATGGCGACTGGGTTATCTTCGGAAAATAGAACCAAACTCAGAATAGGTCCTATAAGTCCTATAGGACCTATTCAAAAACCTCCGGTGAAACAATGAATCCTTATCCTCCTCCCAACCCTCCCCGTTTCATTTCTGCTCACATCAGAGCGAACATAGTCAAGATCCTGCTGATCGCGGGCGCGATCGTCGCCGCAATCTCGTTAGTGGCTGAAGCGATTTCACTTGCTGTTCCTCCACTGACCGAGGAGACAGACGTGACTGAGAATCCGATCGCGTTTGTTCTCGCGCTGCTGATATTTCTGCTCGCGGTTCTTACCTTGCTAACCTATATCGCAACGGTGGTCTTTTTCTCGATTTGGCTATACCGCTCCTACGACAACTTGCCTGCCTTTGGCACCCCGAAGCATAGGCTCAGCCATTCACCTGGATGGGCGGTGGGCAGCTTCTTCGTTCCGATTGTTAATTTGTTCATTCCCTATCGTGCTGTAAAGGAACTGTGGCAAAAGAGTATCTCGCTGGATGAGTCGCCTCTGTTCGAGCCCACTCCTTCCGCAACCTTTCCTCTTTGGTGGTTGTTCTGGCTTCTTTCAAGTTTTGCCGGCAATCTCTCCTTCCGACTCTCCTTCAACGAAAATGTACCGGAGAGTACCGCCACGATAGTCTCAATCGTTGCCGGCGCGCTCAGCATCATCGCGGCACTCCTCGCCTACCTGGTGGTTGACGACATCGACAAGCGGCAGGAAGAAACGAGCGTTAAGCTAAAACTCGGTAAATACATGGGCCCGCCACCGGCTCCCTACAACATCCCGATGTCGGATGCCTATATGCGACAGTAATTCCTTAGACTTAGCACGCATTCGTCACATTCCCTCGTCATAGTTCCCTTCATCCCCTACAACTAAATGGGAGGTTTTCTATGAGTTCAACCGGCTCTTATAAAGCACGCCAGTTCAATCTCAGTGGACTGAAAGGGATCTCTGATCAAACGCTGGAAGTACACTTCAAGCTTTACGAAGGTTATGTGAAAGAGACTAATAACCTGACTGAAAGGATCACCGAATTCATCAAGGATGGAAATGTAGATCAGGAAGAGATGCCTGCTTATTCGGAACTCACGCGCCGTCTCGGTTTCGAATACAACGGCATGGTTTTGCACGAATACTATTTCGACAACCTGCAAAAAGGCGGAGGCCCGGGCGATCCGGCCAAGACTTCAGACTTCGTGAAAGCTGCCGAAGCGACGTTTGGTAGTTACGACATCTGGAAAGCGGATTTCGTCGGTATCGGCAAGATGCGAGGTGTGGGTTGGGCTATCTGTTACCAGAATCCTGCCAACGGACGGATCTCGAATCACTGGATCACACTGCACGAGACGGGTAACGTCGCCGGGTTCGTGCCGATCCTCGTGATGGACGTTTGGGAACACGCGTTTCTGCTCGATTACAAGCCAGCCGAGAGGCCGAAGTACATCGAGGCGTTCTTCTCAAACATCGCCTGGAAAACGGTTGAGGAACGTCTGAACAAGATCACTGGCACCAGGACCGCGAAGGCGTAAAAAGCCTGCGAAGCACGTAAAAAGCCTGCGAAGCAGGCGTACAGCATAAAGCCTGGGGCGTAAGCCCCAGGATCCATCGTGTAAGAAGTTGAGCCCGCGAAGCGGGCGACAGATGTCCGGCTGACGTGGACTGTCGCCCGTTTCACGGGCTCAACACTTCATGATTTTGTGAACCTGGGGCTTACGCCCCAGGCTTTACGCTTTCCGCCTGCTTCGCAGGCTATTTCGGCGGAAGCGGTGGCTGGCCGCCTTCGCAGGCTATTTCTGTGGCAGGGGTGGCTTGCTGAGCGTGCAATCCACGTTCAATGATCTGAGAAAGTTCAACAGATCCTCGCGCTGCTCGGGAAGTACCTTCTGCGGTTGGAGGTTCTTCTTGTCGAGGTACTGATTCGGCTTACCACCAGCCAACATGATGTCGACCGCCTCTTCCAACGTCTTCGCGCTTCCGTCGTGAAAATACGGCGCTGACTTCGCGATATCCCTCAACGTCGGCGTTTTGAACGCGCCCGTGTCTTCCGGCTTCTTCGTCGCATTGGCGCGTCCACCGTCGGGATTTGGCTGATCCATACCGATGCCGATGTTGTGATACTGCTGATCGGTAAATAAAACTCCGTCGTGGCATTGGTTACACTTGATCGTCTGGAAAATATTCCAACCGCGGATCGCACTCGCACTGAGCGCCGACTGATCTCCCGCGCGCCAGCGATCCCAGGCCGTGTCGCCGCTGATAATCGTTCGTTCAAAAGCCGCGATCGCCTTCATCATGTTCTCGACCGTCGCGTCGCTCTGAAATACTTTCTGAAACTGCGTTTTGTAACCCTCGAGCGCATTTATCCGCGCGACGACCTCGGCCGTCTTATCGCCGACGGCCATGTTTCCGCCGGTCCATGCGGCCTGCGCCTGCTTCTCGAGCGACGGGCTGCGGCCGTCCCAGTAAAACTCTTTGTGATAGCCGATGTTCCAAAGCGTCGGGCTGCTGCGCGGCAGTTGCTTGTTGCCTGGACCAATCGCTTTCGGTAGACCATCCGTGAGTCCCTTCTCACAAACGTGACATGAGTAACACGACTTGGAACTGTCGATGCTGAGTCGTTCATCGAAAAACAACTGGCGACCCAGCGCTACTTTTTCCGGAGTCATCGGATTGTCAGCCGGAATCACCATCGCTTCGTAGGTTGAGAGACCGGCGGGAAGTGGTTGAATTTCAGGCGTGAAAGCTGCGGGCGTGGGAGTGGTGTTCCGGTCACAAGCAACGATGAGAGTGATAACGATCAAAAACAGGCTAATTGTGATCAAGAGTTTTTTAGTGCTCATAGAATTCCACGCGCGATGAAAGCGCTGGCCCTCCATTCATGAATTGTGTGGTCCGAGCGCGGATTCTGACATCTGTCTCGCTGAAATGTCTAGACGGTTTCTCTTTCATCCAAAGAAATGTGTATTCTTCGTGCCAGCATGAAGATAGCCAAAAAGCGGCTTTGTTTTCTGATCGTCCTGCTCGTCTGTTCGGCGTGCGCAGGCGATAAGGATAGTTCACAAACTACGGCGACAACGTTTGTTACGCCACCGCTGCGTCAGGTCTTGCACGCCGAAACACGGTCGGCGGTCCAGGCGCCGGCGAACCCTCTGTTACTGAAAGTGGCAGTGGACCGAGACAAACCGTTGCTGGTGTTCAATCTTCCGCAGGGCCAGACATTTCGGCACGGCGAGGAGGTCGTGATCGACTTCTCACTGCTAAACACGAAACTGAAAGGCGACGGCGGCGACTTTCGCGTGCGTTACATCGTCGATGACGACGACATGAAGTGGATCGATCGTTGGGAGCAGGTCGTTCTCACCGGTTGGCTGCCGGGCAAGCACACGATTCGATTGGAACTGATCGGACCCGATGGTTGGCCGTATGTGAATAAGGGCCACAATATTGAGACACGCGAAATCACGATCCTGAAGTGAACGATCCTCGGCAAAAACTATTCAAGCAGCTGGTGGCGGACGCCGCCGGGTGCACACTTTGTCCGGCGATGTGCGGGCGCAGTGCGGTGCTAAGTGAACGCAACGGCTCGATCGATGCGCGGGTGATGTTCATCGGCGAAGCGCCGGGACGGAAGGGGGCCGATCGCACGCGGGTGCCTTTTTCAGGGGATCAATCGGGCGTGAATCTGGATCGTTTTCTCGATTCGATTCAGTTGACGCGGAAGGAGATCTTCATCACGAGTGCGGCGCTTTGTAATCCGCGATCGGAGTCGGGCGCAAACCGCAAACCGACCCAGAAAGAAATTGCAAACTGTTCGACGTTCCTGCGACGCACGATTGAGTTGGTTGATCCGAAGTTGATCGTGACGCTTGGATCGGTGGCGCTTGAGGCGTTGAAGCGTATTGAGCATCATGAGTTGAGTTTGAAGGACTCGGCGGCTCAGATACACGAGTGGAATAAGCGTGTGCTGGTGCCGATCTATCATCCGAGTCCGCAGGTGCTGGCGTCGCACCGGCGGGAACAGGAGCAGTTGCAGGATTATCAGGTTGTGAGAAAGGTATCCGCAGATTACGCAGATTAAGGTTATGAAGGAAACGTTGTCAGGGTATGGAGCGGTTCGTGGGGGTGGCGCCGGCGTGATCGATTTGTCGTCGCGCGGTCGCATTCGTGTGAGCGGTTCGGAGGCGACGATGTTTCTGAATGGTCTGATCACGAACGACATGAAGACGCTCGGTGAGCATCGTTGGATGCCGGCGGCGTTTCCGACTGTGCAAGGTAGGTTGATCGGCGCCGTTCGTATGGCGCGAACGGGTGATTCGTTTCTGATCGATACCGACGCCGAATCACACGAAGCGATTTTGAAAACTGTTTCGCGGTTCACGCTTGCGGGCGACTTCAAGGTCACTGATCTAACTGAGGAAACCGCGATGCTCACGGTTCAGGGTGAGAGTGCGCGCGAAGTCGTCGAGAAGGTGTTTGCAACGCCGCTTTCCGAACTGCCGCGCGATGGGGTCCTCGAGCTCGAATGGAAAGAAACACCGGTAACGATCATTCGAGCTACGCACACTGCTGAAGACGGTTTTGACATCGTCGTCAATTCAGCTCGCGCGCCGGAGCTGCGACAAGCGTTGAACGACGCTGGCGCGCTAGCTGTGGACGAAGAGACGTTTGAGATCCTGCGAGTCGAAGCCGGCATTCCTCGTCACGGCCGCGATATGGATGAGTCGAACGTAGTGATCGAAACGAATCTCGACGATGCAGTGAGTTTTACCAAAGGTTGTTACATCGGCCAGGAGATCATCATCCGCATCAAGCATCGCGGCCACGTTGCCAAGAAGTTGACGGGTTTACGGTTCGAAACAGATCAAAAGATCGAACCGGGCACAGTTCTAACATCCACCGATGGCAAGGAAATCGGCCGAGTGACGTCGCCGGTGTTTTCACCGAAGCTAGACACAACTATTGCACTCGGCTATGTGAGGTACGAATATCTCCCACCGGGAACGATTGTCTCGACCGCGACGGTCACGGAACTTCCGTTCGTTCGTGGTAGCTGGTATCAAGACTAATGACTGAAGAACCGCGCGATCTCGATTACGCACAAGCGCAACTCGCTTACTCGATCATCGAAAAACTGATCGAGCACACGCGCATCGTCAGCGACCTCATCGCGCTCATGGCCCAGGTGCTGGACGAAGACACCACCAAAGCGCTTACGCAAACGCCTACCTGGACCGCATACCTCGATAGCCGCCGCGCGATGGAAAAGACGAAGGCGGATATCGAGAAATTCGCTGAAGTGCTGAAGAGACTTGCTCCGGAAGATTGATCTCACCACAAAGACACCAAGACACAAAATCAATTTAAAGACCTTTGTGTCTTAGTGTCTTTGTGGTTAAAAACCTGTTCAGCGGTTCAGCGGATCATCATCACGACTTTCCGTTCGCGCCCGCCATCAAACTCGCAAAGAAAAATTCCCTGCCAGCGTCCGAGCAATAACTCGTATTCCTCAAAGGGAATCGTGACCGACGAACCGACCAGGCTTGCTTTGATGTGAGCGTCAGAGTTCTGTTCACCGTGCCGGAAATCCATTCCATGTTGCGGAATCAAGGTGCGCAATGCGTGAAGCATGTCGCGCGGGACGTCAGGATCGGCGTTCTCGTTGATGGTGAGGCCCGCGGTGGTGTGCAAACAAAAGAGCACCACGATTCCCTCGCGGTGCCCTGTTTCTGTTAACGTTGCTTTGACCTGGTCAGTTATTTCAACCAGCTCTTCCCGTTCCTGTGATCGAACTTTTAGAACGTAATACACAACTACTGCTCTTTACCCGAGGCCTTGCGCTTTAACAATGCCCAGCCGGTTGGAAGCACTGCGGCGGCCAGAGCGATCTTGATCACGTCGCCAAAAAGAAACTTACCAACAGCCGGATAGAAGACCGCAATCGGCGAACTGTTGGTAATGATCGTGTACCACGCCCAGCCGCCGAGCAGAATCACCGCAGAACCAATCGCCATTGCCGCCACCGCGGTCGAATAGCGCTTGTCCCAACCGTGCTCAGCAAAAGCTCCTGTGACGAAAGCCGCGGCCGGAAAAGCCACTAAATAACCGCCCGAAAGGCCAAAGAAACGCAGAATACCCGGCGCGCCCCCCGGCGCAAAGAACGGCAAGCCAAGCGCGCCTTCGATCAGGTATGCGATCACCGCCGCCGCGCCCAAACGCGATCCAAGCAGCGCGCCCGTCAATAACACGGCGAAACTCTGCCCGGTGATCGGCACTGGCCCAACGTGAATCGTAAACTGCGCACAAGCCGCAATGAACAAACTGAAAACAACCACAAGCCCCACTGACCGCGTGGAGTCGAGCGGCGCGAGCGCCGCTCCCATCAATGTGTCTGCTTTAACGTAAGTGCTCATAATGGTCTTTGGTTTTTGGTCTTGGGTCTTTGGTTATTGGCCCATTAAAAGACCAAAGTCCAAAGGCCATTGCTTGATTAATCGCCAACAGCGGTCTTCGCAACTTCCGTCTCCGCCGGACTTCGTTCAAGTGCCGTCGTCCCGATACGCATTCCGTGGAATGAACGCCACACGAAGAACACCGACACGAGGAAGAAGGCCGCCGCCAGTATCAGCGTCAACGTGTTGTCGCCATTATTGCGCGCCGTCAAACTAACTGCCAACTCGACCGCGAGCAGTCCGAAAAGCGTCGTAAACTTAATCACCGGGTTCATCGCGACCGACGATGTGTCTTTGAACGGATCGCCGACGGTGTCCCCAACCACGGTTGCATCGTGCAGCGGCGTGCCCTTCATCTTCAGATCGACTTCGACGACCTTCTTCGCGTTGTCCCACGCGCCACCGGCGTTGGCCATGAAGATCGCCTGGTACAAACCAAACACGGCGATCGAAATCAGGTAACCGATAAAGAAGAACGGCTCGACAAACGCAAACGCGAGCGTCGAGAAGAAGACGGTCAGAAAGATATTGAACATGCCCTTCTGCGCATACTGCGTGCAGATCTGGACGACCTTCTTACTGTCTTCGACCGATGCCTTTTCGACACCTTCGAGACGAATGTTAGCTTTGATGAACTCAACCGCACGATATGCGCCAGTCGTAACGGCCTGAATCGAAGCGCCGGTGAACCAGTAGATAATCGCGCCACCGGTGATCAAGCCAAGCACAAATGGAGCGTGCAGGAGAGACAACCCTTCAGTGTTGGTTCGCAGTCCTTCTGTCAGCAACATGATGATCGAGAAGATCATCGTGGTCGCGCCGACGACGGCCGTGCCAATCAACACCGGCTTCGCCGTGGCTTTGAAGGTGTTGCCCGCGCCGTCGTTCTCTTCCAACAGGTGCTTGGCACGTGAGAAATTCACGTCGACGTTGTGCTCTCTCTTCAATTCCTCTTCTACGTTCGGCACGTGCTCAATAAGCGACAACTCATAAACTGACTGCGCGTTGTCGGTCACTGGTCCATAAGAATCTACCGCGATCGTGACCGGACCCATACCGAGGAACCCAAACGCCACGAGGCCGAAACCGAACACCGGCGCAGCGATCGGATCAACCATCAGCGCGCCCAAACCGAGTCCAAACGAGGCGCCGAGGTTGGTAAAGAAGTAGGCAATCGCCATCAACGCGACGATGCTGATTCCCAGCCAGTAACCCGAAAAATTACCTGCTACGAGGCCGGAAAGAATGTTCAACGAAGGGCCCCCCTCACGCGAGGAAGTCACAACTTCACTGACGTGACGGGACTCTGTCGAGGTAAACACTTTAACGAGCTCGGGAATGATCGCGCCGGCGAGCGTGCCGCACGAAATGATGATTGCGAGTTTCCACCAGAGCGTGTTGTTGCCCGCGAGTGTGGGAATCGTCAACCACGAAACAACGAAAGTGATTACGACCGAAACAACCGAGGTAATCCACACCAGCGACGTCAGCGGCGCTTCGAAGTTCATCGAATCGGCTGTTTTGTAACGAGCCTTCGCGATCGCGTCGTTCACGAAGTAAGAGACGGCGCTGGCGACGATCATCATTACGCGCATGATGAAGATCCAGACCAGCAACTGCACCTGCACGCGCGGATTCGACACACCCAGCAGGATGAACGTGATCAGCGCGACGCCTGTGACGCCGTAAGTCTCAAAACCGTCAGCGCTCGGACCAACTGAGTCGCCCGCGTTGTCGCCGGTACAGTCGGCAATCACGCCCGGGTTGCGCGCATCGTCTTCCTTGATCTTGAAGACGATCTTCATCAGGTCGGAACCGATGTCGGCGATCTTCGTGAAGATGCCGCCGGCGATACGCAACGCTGCCGCGCCGAGCGATTCACCGATCGCAAAACCGATGAAGCACGCTCCGGCATAACTGCCGGGAATGAACAACAGGATGCACAACATGATCAGCAGCTCGACGCTGATCAGCATCATGCCGATGCTCATGCCCGCTTTTAACGGAATTG
>JBIOVO010000026.1:0-20632 GCA_044867735.1 Pyrinomonadaceae bacterium
GTTCAGTATTTTAACCCATTCCACAGGTATAGCAGAACTTTCAAGCATAGAATAAGCTACTTTTATAAAGCTCTCCTCAGGAGTTTCTTTGTATGTGGCTTTATGGGAACAATGGGTAGTAAGTGCCACAGGTTTAAAGATTACTCGCGCAAAGACGCAAAGGCGCAAAGTTATGACCTGTGGCAGCCGGAGGTCATAACTTTGCGCCTTTGCGTCTTTGCGCGAGAAAATTCTTTTTAAGTATGCGCTTCGCCGTCAACCGCGTGGCGCTCGATCATCCGATATAGCGTGCGGCGATCGACGCCGAGTATCTCGGCTGCCCGGGTGCGATTACCGCCCGCGACTTCGAGTGTGTAGAGCAGATAACGACGTTCAAGCTCCTCGAGGCGCGGGAGATCTTCAAACAAACTCGAAAGTGGCGAACGCGCCGCCGCACAGACTTGCGCCGACTGGAGCTTCGCCGGCAAATCCTCCGGAACAATCTCATGTCCACGTGCATGCAACACCGCATACTCGATCGCCGACTCCAGCTCACGCACGTTCCCCGGCCACTGGTACGCTACGAGTGTTCTCACTGTCTCTTCCGACAAACTCAGTTGCTCGTGGTGTTCTCTGTCGAGCACCATCCGCAGAAAGCGTTCTGCAAGTAACGGTATATCCGTGCGGCGTTCGGCGAGCGCCGGCACTCGCAACGTCACCACACTAAGCCGGTAAAAAAGATCCTCACGAAACTTCCCTGGCCTTCACTTCTCTTTCGAGATTTCTGTTCGTCGCCGCAAGCACACGCGCGTCCACTCGAGTCGCGCGCGACGCTCCGACGCGTCTGATCTCACCTTCCTGCAAAGCGCGCAAAAGTTTGACCTGCAACGCCGGACTCGTTTCGCCGACTTCCTCAAGAAACAACGTTCCTCCGGCAGCTTCTTCCCAAAGCCCTTTGCGATCATTGACCGCGCCGGTGAACGCACCGCGCACGTGACCGAAAAGTTCTGCCTCGAGCAGCGTTTCAGTTAACGCTCCGCAATTGATGGCAACGAATGGCGCGGAGAAACGGGTACTGTGCTCGTGAATCGATCGCGCCACCAACTCTTTTCCGGTTCCCGACTCTCCGCCGATAAGAACCGTCGAACGCGTCGGCGCCACGCGCGCGATCTCCTTGTAGAGTCCGATCATTACCGGCGAGCGTCCCACCAGTCCGTCCTGTTCGTACGGCGCTGAAAGCTGTTCAGCACGTGCGGCACTGCCACCATTGCGATCGTGCTCGAGCGCCCGGCGAGCAATCGCTACGACCTCGGAAACCTTAAAAGGCTTGGAGATAAAATCCCATGCTCCTTCTCGAGCGGCCTCGACTGCGGAGTTGAGAGTGCCAAACCCTGTGACAAGAATTACCGGACATTGCGCACGCAAGTCCTTCAGCAGATCGAGTCCCGACTGGTTAGCTTCCAGATTCACGTCGCTGACGACCAGATCGATCTTCTCTTTCTCGGCAACACCAAATGCTTCCTTCGGAGTCAGTGCGGTATCGACGTGCCAACCTTCAGCACTGAAGATCTCACGCAGCAGTTCACATGAGTCGCGATCGTCATCAACAACAAGAATTCGTTTCATTAGGCTCCCATCTGCGCGACTGCAGGCAGATCAGCCGGTATCGCGGAGAACGTTAGACGGAATCGAGTGCCAGTTCCCAATTCACTCTGCACATCAACTGTGCCCGCGTGTTCCGACACGACCTGCCTGACGATCACCAATCCCAGTCCGGTTCCCTGGCCTCGATCCTTCGTTGTGTAGAGCGGATCGAATATGTGACTCATCACTTCCGGCGTCATGCCGGATCCAGTGTCGGTGAAGTCAACAACGACCTGTTGCGCTCGACCTGCTTTGCTTTCGAGCCTCGTGCGAATCCTGATCTCACCACCTTCAGACATCGCATCGAGACTGTTATTGATCAGGTTCAAAAACAGTTGTTGCAAACGATCCGACGAACCCGCGATACGCGGCAGATTCGGCGCAAACTCTTCCACCAGTCGAATGTTGCGTTTGTCGAATGCCGGTTCCATGGCGTCGCAGAGTTTGCGCAGCACCGAATTGAGATCGAGTGGCGTAAGCTCAGTCTCAAACCTTGTCTTATCAAGCATTCGCCGCACGATCCGTTCAATGCGTTCGATTTGCGCACTGATAGTTCTTATTCGGGACGCGGCATCGCGCGGATCGCGATCAAGATCAGATCTGAGCAACTGAACGTGACCGCTTATCAGGTTGAGCGGCGTTCCAACTTCGTGCGCAAAGTGAGCCGCTGTTTGACTCGCGGCAGCAAGACGGCCCAGCTCATTCATGCGCCGATTGCTGCGCCAGAGTTCCAGGTTCGTTTCCTGAAGTTGTTGATTTCGCTTCTCCAGCTCGATGGTTGCGTCGCGAACCAGGTCGCGCAAGATACCTTGTTGCGCTTCGAGCTCGGTCGTGAACTGCAATTGCCGCAGCAGAAAATAGGCGCCGATCACGATCAGCCCGATTGCGATTACCGACATCCAGACGACGCTCTTCAGATAATGAAGAATGACCGTTCCGATACTGTCGAAACGCTGTACGATTTCGACGGCGCCAGTCAGTCTGCCGTTATCAAAAGTCGGCGCAAAGACGCGATACAACAAGTGATTTGAGTCGGAAGGAATGACGCTACGGATCGTTGGCCCACGCCCTGCGAACAGAGCGCTCTTCGTATCTTCAGGTATCGTCGCGGCGGGCGCGTTTCCGGCTGCTGCCGCTCGCTCCACAAGATTGCCCTGCGAGATTCCCCAGATCCGCACCGTAACGATGCCCACCCGGGACCCTTTGATCAGGTTGGCAGCATGTGCAAGCGCGCCGGCATCCTGACTACTTCCCAGGTCGCTGATGTGTTGGGCGAGATCGCGCGCTTGAATATCGGCCAGGGTTTGGTCGTCGGTGCGTTCGATGTTCGCGATCGCGGCGCTCGTGAAGACGAGCACTCCCATCACCATCCCCACGAGGATCATGGCACTCAACAATGTCGTTCTAATATGAAATTTCATTGCGTTCGTACAAACGGCGGCAAGCACTATGCCGCCGCCACTTCCCTGCCGTTCGTCGCTTGAGAGCCCCCTCGCGGTGTGGCGTTTTTGTCGTCACTACAAACACGTCACAGTTCAAACTCGATTTCGCGCCAGGATCGGCCATCACTTTCAACTACATCTCCAACGCAACAGAGATTCAGTTAACTGGCATAAGCGTTGCCGAGTGTGACTCGTGTATGCGACTTCATCTTTGAAAGGAAATGCAGAAGTGAAAAAAGTAATTACATTTGTACTGGGCTCGGTCTTGCTGGTCGGTGCAGCCGGTTTCGGAATGCAATCTGCCAGTGCAAGCCCGCGAGATCCCGGTGAATATTGGTCCAGGGAGCATCATCATCATCGACACCATCACCACAGACACCGCCGGTATCGTCACTGGAAATAGGTTGGTAGTGTCTGAATTTGAGTTTTCCCAGCGGTCCTCTGCGTGCCTCTGCGTTCTCTGCGTTAAAGGGCTTGTTTCAACGCAGAGTTCGCGGAGATACGCAGAGGCCGCAGAGAAAACTCCTTCAATTTAAGACACCATCAAGTAGGTCGATGTCTTCTCGCATGACAGCAAATTGCTGATAAACGCGACAAGAAGTTGAAAGAAAGTAAGGTGCGATTGGAACTACTCTGAGGCTGTAACAAGGTAGGATGTTCTTCTCAAATTGGACACAGGGTTCCGAACGAGCGAGAGGGGGGGTATTCCCTGTGTTTGAGTGTGGGTGGGCCAGTGGGAACAACATGGGGGCGGTGCCACCCACACACTCTTTTCATCACACATCATTCAAAGATAGACGGATTACACGCGTGTGATCTGTCTATCTTCATGTCTACCGGTGGCAACAGGCTGACAACCTGAGCAAACAGCTTGAAGACGTTCGCGCTCTTCCTTCGTAACATGCTCATGTGGAAGATACCGAACCAACAGTTGTTGAAGAACCACCGCCGAGTGTGGACCACACGCCACCACGGCGACAGCGGCCCTGGGCCATGCTCATTGTGTTCCTGGCGGTCGCCATCACTGGTTTCCTCATCAGTCAACATCGCCAAAAAGCAACCGTAGCCGCCGCTAAATCAACGCCACCGCCATCGCCCGGAGTATCAATCACTACTGCGACCGCAGTTCGGGGAAGCATCGGTGTCTACATCAATGCGCTCGGTTCTGTGACGCCACTCTACACGGTGCAGGTCAAGAGTCGTGTTGATGGACAACTGATGAGCGTCAACTATCGCGAAGGACAGATGGTCAAACAGGGCGACGTCCTGGCGCAGATCGATCCGCGTCCCTTTCAGGCGCAACTGACGCAAGCCGAAGGTCAATATGAACGTGACAAAGCTCTACTCGAGAATGCAAACATCGATCTGAGTCGTTATCAGATCGCCATTAGCAAGAATGCGATTCCAAAACAGCAGCTCGACACGCAAGTCGCCACGGTCCACCAGTACGAAGGCATCGTAAAGAACGATCAGGGACAGATAGACACCGTCAAGGTGCAGCTCGCCTATTGTCAGATCACCTCGCCGATCTCAGGACGCGTCGGTCTGCGTCTGGTCGATCCCGGCAACATCGTTCACGCAGCGGACACCAATCCGATGTTGGTGATCACTCAACTGCAACCGATCACTGTGCTCTTCAGTGTCGCTGAAGACTATTTGCCGCAGATTCGACAGCAGATGCGTCGTGGTAACCGGCTCACCGTCGATGCCTTTGACCGCGCCCAGCAAACGAAGCTTTCTTCAGGCGCATTGCTCACTTTCGATAATGAGATCGATACGACCACGGGAACCATCAAGCTAAAAGCCACGTTCGCAAACCGCGATAACGCACTGTTTCCAAACCAGTTTGTGAATGCGCGTTTGTTGGTAAATACGCAACGCGGAGTGATTCTCGTTCCGACTGCCGCAATTCAACGCAACGCACAGGACTCGTTCGTGTACCTCGTGAAGCCGGATCAAACCGTCGCGATGCAGACTGTTTCGGTAGGCACAACTGACGGGAATGTCGCTGCGGTTGAAGGGTTAAAGGCCGGCGACGTCGTCGCCGTGGATGGATTCGACAAGCTGCAAAACGGAGTGAAAGTGAGGGTGGCGCATTGAGTCCATCGCGGCCTTTCATTTTGCGTCCGGTAGCAACCTCGTTGTTGATGGCAGCGATAGTGCTCGCCGGCGTCGTTGCCTACAAGCAACTTCCCGTGTCAGCTCTGCCCGAAGTCGATTATCCGACGATCCAGGTGATCACGTTCTATCCGGGAGCAAGTCCGGACGTGATGGCGTCTGCCGTGACTGCGCCGCTCGAACGGCAGTTTGGACAAGTGCCGGGTCTCAACCAGATGACCTCGACGAGCTCGGGTGGGAGTTCAGTTATCACTCTCCAGTTCTCACTCGATCTGAATATCGACGTCGCCGAACAGGAAGTGCAGGCAGCGATTAATGCCGCGTCAAACTTTCTCCCTGCCGATCTGCCGTCGCCGCCAATCTACAGCAAGTCGAATCCAGCCGACGCGCCGGTGCTGACACTGGCGCTAACGTCAAACTCGATTCCATTAACGCAGATCGAAGATCTCGCCGATACACGATTGGCCCAGAAGATCTCACAACTACCGGGAGTGGGACTGGTGAGCATCAGCGGCGGACAGAAACCGGCAGTCCGCATTCAGGCAAATCCGACCGCACTCGCGTCTTACGGAATCAGTCTCGAAGACCTGCGAACGGCGCTCCAACAGACAAGCGTGAACCAGGCCAAGGGTAACTTCGACGGGCCACAGCAGTCGTATCAGATCGATGCCAACGATCAGATCCTGTCGGGCAAAGACTATCGATCGATCGTTGTTGCGTACCGCAATGGCGCGCCGGTGATGCTGTCGGACGTGGCCTCGGTGATCGAGGGCGCGGAAAACGTGAAACAGGCAGCGTGGATGAACAACGTTCCTGCCGTCATCGTGAACATTCAACGACAACCCGGGGCAAACATCATTCAGGTTGTCGATCGCATCAAGGCGTTGCTGCCGCAACTGCAAACAACGCTTCCGTCCACGGTTCAAGTTTCGATACTGACGGATCGCACTGTAACGATTCGCGCGTCAGTCAAAGACGTCCAATTCTCTCTGATGTTGACGGTGGCGCTCGTGGTGATGGTGATCTTTCTCTTTCTCCGCAATCTTTCAGCCACCATTATCCCAAGTGTTGCCGTGCCACTTTCACTCATCGGCACGCTCGCGGTGATGTATCTCGTCGGCTACAGCCTCAACAACCTGACGCTGATGGCGCTGACGATCTCGACGGGATTCGTCGTGGACGATGCGATCGTCATGATTGAGAACATCGTTCGCTACATTGAAGAAGGTGAGAAACCGATGCAGGCCGCGCTCAAGGGCGCCGAGCAGATCGGGTTCACGATTGTTTCGCTGACGATCTCGTTGATAGCCGTGCTGATTCCGCTCTTGTTTATGGGCGACATCGTCGGTCGCCTGTTTCGCGAGTTTGCGATCACGCTGAGCGTAACGATTCTGGTTTCCGCAGTCGTTTCCTTAACACTCACGCCGATGATGTGTTCACGACTGTTGCGCGAACCCGGTGAACAGGGACGCTTCTATCGCGCGTCGGAACGCGTGTTCCAAAAAGTGATCGACTTTTATGGTCTCACTTTGCGTTGGGTGCTCAAGTTTCGTGTTGTCGTGTTACTGATTGCGGCTGCGACCCTTGGACTCACCATCTGGCTTTACGTAGTTGTTCCAAAAGGATTTTTCCCGGTGCAGGACACCGGAGTTATCCAGGGCATTTCCGAAGCCGCGCAACGGATCTCGTTTCCGGCGATGGCGCAGAAGCAACAGCAACTGGCGCAGGTCATTCTCAAGGATCCGGCAGTCGCAAGCCTTTCGTCGTTTATCGGCGTCGATGGCACAAACACCACACTCAATAGCGGCCGCATTCTGATCAATCTGAAACCACTCGCCGAGCGGAAGATCGATGCCACCGCGGTGATGAACCGCTTGCAAAGCGCGCTCGCGCAAGTGGACGGCATCACTTTGTATCTCCAGCCGGTGCAGGACCTGACGGTTGAAGATCGCGTGAGCCGCACGCAGTATCAATACACACTCGAGGAACCTAACGCAGATGAGTTGAACGCCTGGACAACGCGTTTTGTGAGCGCACTGAAAACACTGCCTCAACTCCAGGACGTCGCCACGGATCAACAAACCGGCGGAGCGCAAACGACGCTCGTGATCGATCGCGTAACGGCTTCGCGACTCGGCATCACGCCGCTCGCGATCGATCAAACACTTTACGACGCGTTCGGACAGCGGCAGATCTCGACGCTCTTCACCCAGTCAAACCAGTATCACGTCGTCCTCGAAACGCTGCCGAACTTCCAAAACAATTCGGCAAAGTTGCAGGACATCTATGTTCGTTCAACCAACGGCACATCGGTTCCGCTCAGCACTTTTAGTCACTTCGAATCGGGCGCGGCGCCGCTCGCGGTGAATCACCAGGGCCAGTTTCCTGTCGTTACGATCTCATTCAACCTCCACAACGGCGCATCGCTTGGCGAGGCAACCACGGCCATCGAGCAGACGCAACAAGAACTAAACATGCCCGCCAGTATTCAGGCTTCTTTCCAGGGCACGGCGCAGGCGTTCAAGTCGTCGTTGACGAACGAGCCGCTGTTGATCCTGGCGGCGATCGTTACGGTCTACATCGTTCTCGGCGTGCTCTACGAGAGTTACATTCACCCGCTGACGATTCTTTCAACACTACCTTCCGCGGGAGTCGGAGCGATTCTCGCGCTGCTGCTTTTCCACACTGAGCTAACGGTGGTGGCCATCATCGGCATCATCCTGCTGATTGGAATCGTGAAGAAGAACGCGATCATGATGATCGACTTCGCGCTCGACGCCGAGCGCCGGCACGGCAAAGATCCCGAGGACGCGATCTTTCAAGCGTGCCTGTTGCGCTTCCGTCCAATCATGATGACGACGATGGCCGCCTTGCTGGGGGCCTTGCCGCTGGCCTTCGGTTCGGGCACCGGCTCGGAGTTGCGCCGGCCACTCGGCATCACGCTCGTCGGCGGTCTGATGTTGAGCCAACTGCTCACACTCTACACGACTCCGGTTATCTATCTTTTCTTTGACAACGTCGCGCGAAAGATCTCTGCGCTTCGCAACAAGCGTGTTGACGTTGCGACGGAGCCGTCATGAGTCTCTCGTCGCCGTTTATTCACCGGCCTGTTGCGACGGTTTTGCTTACGTTGGCGATCGCACTCGCCGGCGCAGTGGCTTTCAAGATGTTGCCGGTCTCGCCGCTGCCGCAGATCGATTTTCCGACGATCTCAGTGCAGGCAAATTTGCCGGGCGCTAGCCCTGAGATCATGGCCTCGTCGGTCGCCACACCGCTGGAGCGCCAGTTGGGCCACATCGCGGGTGTCACTGAAATGACTTCAGCCAGTTATCTCGGCTCGACGAGCGTAACGCTACAGTTTGATCTGAGCAGAGACATCGACGCCGCCGCGCGCGACGTGCAGGCGGCGATAAATGCGGCGCGCGGTTATCTTCCGACCAATCTGCCGAACAATCCGACGTATCGCAAGGTGAATCCGGCCGATGCGCCGATCATGATCGTGGCACTCACGTCGGACGTCTACGATCAGGGACGTCTTTACGATGCGGGATCAACGATCCTGCAACAAAAGCTTTCGCAGATTCAGGGTGTGGGCCAGGTCATCGTTGGTGGGAGTTCCTTGCCTGCTGTTCGGGTGGACGTAAACCCAACTCAGTTGAATGCGACCGGACTCGGCCTCGAAGACGTTCGCAACATGCTGAGCGAGCAAAATGCCAACCAGGCCAAGGGACAACTCTCAAACGACACGACCACTTCCGACATAGCAACCAACGATCAACTTTTGAAGGCTGAGTACTACCGTCCGTTGATTGTCGGCTACAGCAATGGCGCAGCGATCAGATTGTCAGACATTGCCAACGTGCAGGACTCGGTTGAGAACCTGAGGTCCGCAGGACTGGCAAACGGAAAGCCCTGTGCGCTCGTGATCGTCTTTCGCCAACCCGGCGCAAACATCATCGACACCGTTGACGGCGTTCGTGCGGCGCTGCCGCAACTGAAAGCGTCGATCCCTTCAGCCATCGACCTTACGGTTGTAATGGATCAGACAACCACGATTCGTGCATCGGTCAGAGAAGTCGAACGCACGCTGATGATTTCGATCGGCCTCGTGATCCTGGTGGTCTTTGTCTTTCTGCGAAACCCGCGCGCTACGCTTATTCCCGGCATCGTCGTCCCTGTTTCCCTCATCGGCACTTTCGGTGTGATGTACCTGTGTGGTTACAGTCTCGACAACCTCTCGCTCATGGCTTTAACGATCTCGACCGGCTTTGTCGTAGACGATGCGATCGTGGTCATTGAGAACGTAACGCGCCATCTCGAACAGGGACTCAAACCATTGGAAGCCGCGCTACTCGGCGCGAAAGAGATCGGGTTTACCGTGCTCTCCATCACGATCTCCCTCGTGGCGGTTTTCACGCCGTTGCTACTGATGGGCGGCATCGTCGGGCGCCTGTTTCGGGAATTTGCAGTGACGCTCTCGGTAGCGATCCTCGTGTCGCTCGTTGTGTCGCTCACTACGACGCCGATGATGTGTTCACGGCTGCTGAAGTTCCAACGAGCGGAAGATCACGGCCGGCTTTATCGCGCCGGCGAACGCTTCTTCGCCTGGCTGCTCAGCCTGTACGAACGCAGCCTGACGTGGGTGCTGAAGCATCCGGCGCCGATGTTGTTACTGCTTCTGATCACGATCGGTGTGAATGTTTACCTGCTGGTAATCGTTCCGAAAGGATTCTTCCCGCAACAGGACACCGGACGATTAGCAGGCGGAATTCAGGGCGCGCAGGACTCTTCGTTCACTGCTATGCGTCAACGGATGGCGCGCTTCGTCGACATCATCAAGGCCGATCCAGCGGTGGCGAATGTGGTGGCCTTTACGGGAAGCGGCGGCGGCACCACGACGAACACCGGAAGAATGTTTATCGCACTCAAGCCCCTCGAAGAACGAAAGATCGGCGCGGATCAGGTCATCGCTCGTTTGCGGCGTCAACTCTCGACGGTTGAAGGCGCGTCGGTGTTCTTGCAGTCAACACAGGACTTGCGGGTCGGTGGACGAGGCGGTAACGCTCAATACCAGTACACGATTCAAAGCGAAAACCTGGACGATCTCGTTCAGTGGGGACCGAAACTGTTTGAACAACTGCGAAAGGTGCCAGTCGTTACCGACGTCAACAGCGATCAGCAGAACAGCGGACTCCAGGCGTCACTTGTCTACGATCGCGCGACCGCAGCGAGACTCGGAATCACGCCGGAAATGATCGATGCGACACTTTACGACGCGTTCGGGCAGAATCAGGTCTCGACGATGTTCACGCAATTGAATCAGTACCACGTCGTGATGGAAGTTGAACCGCGATTCTGGCAAAGCCCTGAAGGGCTAAAGGAGATCTACTTGCACCCGGCGAGTGGCGGAGTCGTACCGCTGAGCGCGATCGCGCACCATGGACCAGCGACGGCGCCGTTGTCAGTTAACCACCAGGGTCAGTTTCCGTCAGTAACCTTCTCTTTCAATCTTGCTCCCGGCGTGGCGCTCAGCGATGCCGTTCAGGCGATCAACCAAACGGAACAAAGCATCAGCATGCCCGCAACGATTCACGGCAGTTTCTCCGGAACCGCCGAGGCGTTTCAATCGTCGCTGGCAAGCGAGCCGCTGTTGATTGTGGCGGCTTTGCTGGCTGTGTACATCGTGCTCGGCATTCTTTACGAAAGCTACATTCACCCGATCACGATTCTCTCGACGCTGCCCTCCGCGGGCGTTGGCGCGGTGCTTGCACTGCTGCTGGTGCATATGGATCTCAGTTTGATTGCGTTGATTGGCATCATCCTGTTGATCGGGATCGTGAAGAAGAACGCGATCATGATGATCGACTTTGCACTCGCCGCAGAGCGCGGCGAAGGCAAAAGTTCACGCGACGCGATCTTTCAGGCGTG
The DNA here is from genome assembly GCA_044867735.1 of Pyrinomonadaceae bacterium. Classification (GTDB taxonomy): domain Bacteria; phylum Acidobacteriota; class Blastocatellia; order Pyrinomonadales; family Pyrinomonadaceae; genus PSRF01. The sequence continues at coordinate 11,112 of JBIOVO010000026.1, forward strand.
CATGTTGCGGTTTCGCCCGATCCTGATGACCACAACGGCGGCGTTGCTCGGAGCGCTGCCACTCGCGCTTGGCAGTGGAACCGGTTCGGAGCTGCGACGGCCTTTAGGAATTTCGATCATCGGTGGCTTGCTGGTGAGCCAGATGCTCACGCTGTTTACCACGCCGGTTGTTTATCTCTACCTCGATCGGTTGCGTCTATCGTGGAACCGGCTGCGGCACGGAAGAAAGATTGAGGCTAATGTCTAATCATTATCAAATCCTGGGCGTTTCACTAATGGGCCTGATCCTGCTCAAAGGTTGCGACAAGGCGCCGAAGTATTCGAAGCCCACTGTTGCCACGCCACCGAGTTACAAAGAACTCGCGCCCGACACTTTCAAGGAGACCGACACGTGGAAATTCGCGCGGCCCAACGACGCAGTGATTCGCGGCAAGTGGTGGGAGATTTTCAACGACTCGCAGTTAAACAGTCTCGAAGAACAAGTAAACTCGGCGAACCAGAACATTGCACTCGCCGATGCAAACTTTCGCGCCGCGCGTGCGCTCGTCAAAGAGTCTCGCTCGGAATATTTCCCAACCGTAACTACCAGTCCTTCGATCATCCTGTCGCGACAATCAGGCGCTGCCACGCACTCAAACGTTTCACCAGGACGTCAGAGCGTCAACTACACACTGCCTTTTGACGCGTCCTGGGAACCGGATTTCTGGGGCCGCATCCGGAACACTGTGATCGCGAGCGCGTCCGAGGCACAGGCGACTGCGGCTGATTTGCAGAATGTGCGTTTGAGCGTGGAAGCGGAGTTGGCTTTCGATTACTACCAGCTTCGCTCAGTCGATGCTGAAAGACGTTTGTTTGATTCGACGATCACGGCTTTTCAGCAGCAACTCGAGCTGACGCAGGTTCGTTTTCAAACCGGTATCGCGTCGGATGAGGACGTGGCGCAGGCGGAAACTCAGTTGAAGACTACGCAAGCGCAAGCCACCGATCTTGGTATTCAGCGCGCCCAGCTCGAACATGCAATCGCGGTACTTACCGGGCAGCCTGCATCGACGTTTTCGCTTCCCGTCGATCCCTTGGCAACGCCGCCGCCGGCGATTCCGGTGGGTTTGCCGTCGCAACTACTCGAACGCCGGCCCGACATCGCGGCTGCGGAACGCCGCGTTGCCGAAGCGAATGCCGATATCGGTGTGACGAAAGCAGCATTCTATCCTTCGCTCGTTCTTGGTGCATCAGCAGGATTGGAGAGCACTTCGATTGCCAGCTGGTTTACGTGGCCGGCACGTTTCTTCTCGATTGGTCCAACCTTGACACAAACGTTGTTTGATAAAGGCAGGCGTGCGGCGGCGACTGAAAACGCTCGTGCGAACTACGATGCAACCGTTGCCGGCTATAGGCAAACGGTGTTGACAGCTTTTCAGGAAGTTGAAGATAACCTGGCGGCGTTGCGGATTCTTTCACGCGAACTCGACGAACAGAACGCTGCGGTTGCTTCCGCGCAACGATCACTCGAACTCGCGACGGAGCGGTATAAGGATGGAATCGATAGCTACCTCAATGTGATAACAGCCCAGACCACGCTGCTGAACAATCAGCGCACGGCAGTCAACCTGCAAATGGAGCAAATGACTGCGAGTGTGCAGTTAATCAAAGCGCTCGGCGGTGGGTGGGATGCGGCGCAACTCCCGACGCAGAAGCAGTTGCGTGAACGCTGAGTCCGCGAAGCGGACGTTAGCGTAAAGCCTGGGGCGTAAGCCCCAGGTCACCTTTAAAAGAATAACGCAAGCCCGCGTAGCGGGCGACAGGCCGTCGCCCACTACGCGGGCTCTTGCGTTTTCTATATTTACGGATCCTGGGGCTTACGCCCCAGGCTTTACGCTAACGTCCGCTTCGCGGACTCATACCTGATGGTGTTTACAGCGTGGCTCGAAACGCTTTCGGGGTTGCTCCAGCTAATCTTCGGAACGCGGTCGTAAAGTGACTTTGACTCGAGAACCCGGAGCGCAACGCGATCTCCGAAATCGGCAGCTCTGTCTCTTCCAGCATCTTCTTCGCACGCTCGATCCGGCGTTCGGCGATGTAGTTCGTCGGAGTCAATCCCATCGACTGTTTGAACGCACGCGAGAAATGGAAGTAGCTCATACCGACGTCTCTTGCTACGCCTCTAAGCGCCACCCTTCCCTCTTCTTCTTCAACCAGATGATGGTCGATTACTGCGATCGCTTTTCGTAGTTTATGCGGCGCCATGCCGCCGCTGCCGACATGTATATCTTTCAGCGAGCTGTAAAGCCGCAAGAGCTGGATCGCGAGGCCGGTGGCCAGCGAGTCCGCGTAAATCCGCCCAACGAGGTTAGCTTCATTCAACTCGTGCAGGAGCGACATCGCGATGTGACAGATGTGCTTGTCCTTGAAGCCGATTTGTGGACTCACCGCTACGTCGTGCTGGAAGAAGTTGAACTCGTCCACTGCCGCGCGCACGAACAACGGCCGCAGGTACAAAAGCAGCATCGTTTGCGGATCTTCAGACCGTAACACCCAGGCCGAACCGGCAGGAATAATCGCGACCTCGCCTGACAGGACCTCCCCCTCGAACCGGCGTTTGCCGGGAAATACCTGCGCGAAAAACGTTTGCCCAAGGTTCAACACCATGCAGTGGTCGTCAGATGCGGGAATCGTTAACTCCCTCTCGCTGTGGCAGAAGTGCACTGCACGCACGTTCTGCCATCCGATTGCATCACTCGACTTCAGCACGGCCGCAGGATAAAGAGTCGCGAGATCACTGCTGGCATGTTTCGCAACATCGTCCGGCCGTCGCATCCTATTGTTCGTCGTTTTTGGCGGTTGCTTCACGCATCGAGCTGGCAAAGCCTGATAGTTTGAAGCAGTTACGGTCTGAAGCATGGCACTCCCCTTTTTCGTTAAGCCCTATCCAGGGAAGCGCCAATCGCTCCCAGTAGGGAATCATCACTAAACGGCTTCTGCAAGAAGTCGATGGCGCCGGCTTTCAAGGCCCGAGCGCGCGCATCACGATCTTCGTGCGCAGAAACAAAAATGATTGGAATGGAAGAATGAGCGGCGTTTAATCGCTCCTGAAGTTCAAGTCCACTCATGCCGCCCGGCATCCGCACGTCCGTAATCAGACAATCCGTCTCAGCGACGAATGCAGAGCTGAGGAACTCTTCACCAGAGCCAAAGGCCTCCGCGCGAAAGCCAATCGAGCCGATGAGGCTTTTCAGCGCCTCACGCACGGAGTCGTCGTCATCAACAATTGAAATCAACGGAAGTTTGGGTATGTCGGTCATTGCAGTGAGGAGATTACGAGTTTGCAGGAGGGAAAACTATTATACGGTGGTATTTGGGACCTATACCTTGGTATAGGAACACAGATCTCCACGGACAATTACGGATAAATCCGTATCCATCAGTGAAGATCTGTGTTTAAAGTTTTTCTGACATTCGAACGAGATCGGCCAGCGACTCGGCGCGCATCTTTTCCATCACCTGGCGGCGATGCAGTTTGACTGTGATCTCGCTGGTGCCCAACTGAAGCGCTATTTGTTTGTTGAGCAGCCCTTTCACAACCAAACCAAATACCTCGGTTTCCCTTGGCGTAAGCGACTGATATCGCGTTTGTAACTCCGCCGTTTCGGCTTGTTGCGCACGCGCCTGACGATCGCGTTCGAGTGCCTGCTGAATGCCGTCGAGCAGGTCCTGATCGCGAAATGGCTTGGTGAGGAACTCGACTGCTCCGGCTTTCATCGCCCGCACAGACATCGGAATATCGCCGTGACCGGTGATGAAGATGATCGGAATATTGATGTTTGCTTCGGCCAGATCACGTTGCAAGTCGAGTCCGCTAAGACCCGGCATCCGTACGTCGAGGATCAGACACGCGGGCACGTCCGGCCGTTTACTACGCAGAAAGTCGTTGGCCGACCCAAACGTCTCCACATTGAGTCCGACCGATCTGATCAAACTCCTGATGGCCTCGCGCACTGATTCGTCATCGTCAATGACGAATACAATGGCATCGACTTTGTTCATCTAGTTCTCGTTACCTGCCGGGATCGTGAACTGAAATACGGCTCCCCGCGGCGAGTTTGGCGTCGCCCAGATACGGCCGCCATGCGACTCAATGATAGTGCGACAGATCGCCAGTCCCATACCCATGCCGTCCGGCTTGGTTGTAAAGAATGCATCGAACACGTGATCGAGATTCCCGTCGCTCAATCCTTCGCCGGAATCGCTGACACTGACCAGCAGATTGCCTGATGCGTCGATGCTCGATCTCACCGACAACTCCCTTGGCCCCTCCTTCGCTTTCGCAATCGCTTCCAGGCCGTTGATGATGAGATTGAGAGTCACCTGCTGCAATTGGACTCTGTCTCCAAACACGCCCGGCAAATCACTCCCGAGTTGCAGCTTCATGTAAACGTGGTTCCGCCGCGCTTCACTTTGCGCGAGTGCAAACACTTCGTGAATCACGTCGTTGAGATCGACCCATTCATTTCGCGGCGGCGACTTCTTCACGAGCGTACGTATCCGCGAGATGACTTCGCTGGCGCGGTAGCTGTCTTTGATGATACGACCAACTGCCAACCGTGCCTCTCCAAAGTTTGGTTGCACACCGCCAAGCCAGCGCAAGCAGGCATTACCATTGGTAACGATCGCTGAAAGCGGCTGGTTGACTTCGTGAGCAATCGAAGCAGTTAGTTCTCCCAATGTCATGACACGCGTGACGTGCGTCAGTTCGGTCTGCACTTTTTGTAGCGCTTCTTCCGCGCGCTTTCGTTCAGTGATGTCGTTGTTTGTCTCGAGCACGGCAACCGGATTTCCCTGCTTGTCTCTTTGTAGTGCCCAGCGACTGGCCGTTACCAACTGAGTGCCGTCTCGCCGCGAATGGATAAGCTCTCCCTCCCAGCGACCCGTGCGAGTCAATTCTGCATTGATCTCTGATAACGGCGCGGGGAACACCGTACGAACGAGCTCGTGCGACACCTTACCGATCGCTTCCTCGCGACTCCAACCGTAACGCTCCTCGGCGCCTTTGTTCCAGAACGTGATGAGGTTGTTCATATCGCGCACGAACACCGTGTCGTGTGTCAAGTCGAGCAGGTTCGCTCGTTCGCGAAGTGTTTCGTTGGCCTGTCTTAAATCCGCCGTTCTTTCCTGAACTCTCAACTCCAATTCGTCGCGAGCCTCTCGCAACTCTTTTTCGGCTTGCTTCCGCCTTGCGCTGATGCCACTGGTGACGACCGCGAGCACCCCAAACGTCAGGAGAAAGCTGATCGGTTTCACGCCCAGTCCGAGCGTGTAGAGAGGCGGGATAAAGTAGTAATCGATACCGACTGCGGAGAGTAAAACGGCGAACAAACCCGGGCCCATGCCACCGAACCAGCCGCTGATAATGATGGCGGCGTAGAAGAGCGGCGTGATATCGGTGTACTGCTCCAAAGATCTAGTAACGATCAGCGCCGCAATGACACTAATGATCGCCAGGCCATACCGCCACACCCCACGCACGATCCGCGCTCTCAAATCATCAGACCTCGCCATTTGTTGGCCTCCGTCTCAAACGCCATGCCAGTAGGGTGGGGTCTTAAAACTGAAGGATTTTTCTCTGCGGCCCTCTGCGTATCTCCGCGTTCTCTGCGTTAAAGGTTTGTTTCAACGCGGAGTTCGCAGAGATACGCAGCGGAATGCTGGGAAACTCAAACTCAGACCCTACCGCCAGTGGTCACAGCTTACACAGCGGCGCAACAAACGTCTATTTTGAGCAAAAATCCGTAAGACCCTGGAATCGTTCAGGAGCAGGATAGGCTATCCCAAAAGTTTCCCCATGTACCAGGTTCTACGAAGTAAGCGTTTCAAAGGGGAAAATCATGTACCTATTCGAATTTCGCCGTCTTCTTATCAGGAGACTAGCCATCGCGATGGTACTGCTCGCCTGCGCCATGTCTGCACCGGCGCAGGTAACGACCGGTACCGTGCGTGGCATCGTCAAAGATCAAACCGGGGCCGTGATTCCAGGCGCAACCGTTACGATCACGGACCCAAACACAAAAGACATCGCAAACAATTCAGAGCGGCAGTGGGGGTGAATATCAATTCAACAACCTGCTCGCCGCCACTTACGTAATCACCGTGCAGTCTCCGCCGGACTCAAACTTCAGCACACTCACAGTCTCTGACGTGCGCGTGAAGATAAACGAAGTCACTGACGTGCCGACAGTGATGCAACCAGGTGAAGCAACAGCATCCGTGACTGTCTCAGCGGGCGGCGCGGAGTTGGTTGACACAACTTCACTTAACCTATCGAAAGACTTCAGCTCGCGGCAGGTTGTTGACCTCGCCCAAACAGCACAAGGCGCAGGCATCTACAATCTCGCACTTATTTCTCCGAACGTCGTCAGCGGTGGCGGAGTCGGCGTCGGCACAGGCGGCTCAGTTGGCGGTCAACGTCCGCGTGACAACGATTTCATCGTTGACGGCATTGACAACAACGACAAGGCGGTTTCAGGTCCGCAGATCTACATCTCGCCCGAGTCAGTTTCTGAATTCAATGTGCTGACCAATCAGGCGTCCGCGGAATTTGCGCGTTCGTCGGGCGGGCAGTTCATCACCGTTACGAAATCAGGTGGTAACAGCTTTCACGGATCCGCATTTGAGTTCTTCCGTAATAAGAGACTGAACAGTCTCGACAATCTACAAACGCTCGCCGGGCTCACTCGTGAAGAAAATCCGCGCTACGACCAGAATCGTTATGGTTTCAACATCGGCGGTCCGCTCTACTTGCCGCGCTTTGGTGAAGGTGGGCCACACACATATCCGTGGAGCGGCAAAAACAGGCTCTTCTTCTTTTTCCAGTTTGAGGAAACAGGACTAGGCCAGGCAGCTTCGCCCGGAAACGTTTCTGGTCCAACGGCCGAAGGTCTTGCGATTCTTCAGGGACTCTCAGGCATTTCAGCAAACAACTTCGCGCAGTTCAGGGAATTCGTTCCCGTAGCGCCCGTCAACAACGCCGGCACTATCCCAATCTGCGCGGTTTCTCGTGATGCTGCCGCCGCCTGTTCGGCCGCGAACACGATTGACGTACCGGTTGGTAACGTTTCGTTTGCAGCGCCCAATTTCCAAAACAACCGCAACATCGTCTTCAACCTGGATTTCAATCAAAGCCAGAACACCGTGCATCACTCGCGCTTCATTTTCAATCGTCAGCGGACGATCGATAACCTCGCGACGTTTCCACAGTTCTTCGCGCTGATTCCAACAGACGGGCGGTTGTTCTCGTACACACTGATCCACAACTTCAGTCCTAAACTAACCAACGAAACACGGCTGGCGTACAGGCGTTACGTTCAGGACATTCCATCCTCGGACGTCACCTATCCAGGCCTCGATCAGTTTCCGAATATCACGCTCGACGATCTAGGCGTGAACATCGGACCTGACCAGAATGCGCCGCAGTTTACGATCGAGAACAGCTATCAGATCGTCGATCAGGCGACCTACACCTTCGGCCATCATTCGCTGAAGTTTGGCGTGGATTGGCGCAATATCATTTCGCCGCAATCATTCGTGCAACGTCAGCGCGGTGATTACCAGTATCCGAATCTCGATCTCTTTTTACGTGACGTTCAACCAAGCTTCGGCGAGCGCACCGTCGGCGCGTCGCCTTACTACGGCAACCAGCATTTGTTCTACGCCTTTGCGCAGGACGATTGGAAAATCAGACCCAGATTCACGGTCAATCTCGGGTTGAATTACGTCTACCAGCAAGTGCCATTGACCGCCCGGCAACAACCCCTCAACGCGATCGCGGATGTTCCGGGAGTGCTGACATTCGGCGAACCAAAGCCACAGAAAATGAACTTCGGGCCGCGATTCGGGCTTGCTTATGCGCCCGATTTTCAAAACGGACTGCTCCATCGAATCTTCGGTTCACCGGAGCAGAGTTCGATTCGCGCGAGCTTCACGATGGCCTACGACACGATTGTCGATAATCTCTACATCCTGTCGTTGCCGCCGCAGTTCAATCAAACAATCGACGTCGGCACAAACTTTCCCGGCACACCGCTGGTGACTCCAAACTTCCTGGCAAATGGCGGTATTCCGCCAAACTTGTTGCCCGGCGCCAACACGGATCCGGTTGCAGCCCGCGCTGCAACTTCGGCGTGGATTCCGGATCAACAGGTACCTTATTCGATGTCGTGGGGACTAACGTTCCAGCGCGAGTTTCGCCGAAACTTTGCGCTTGAACTGCGATACCTCGGCAGCCGCGGTGTACATCTTCCGACTCAGAATCGCATCAACATTCAGGACGCGGTGTTTAATGGACCCGGCGGTTTTCTGCCGACGTTCCTTTCAACACCCTCGCAAGCAACCATCGACAGTCTGGGCACCAGCCTAGCTGACATCCAGGCGCGTTCGAACATTCTTCCAAACTACCTGGCCGCGGGATTCACGTCTCCGATTGCCGCTTTTCTGGCAAACGGAAATTCCATGTATCACGCGGGATCAGCGGAGTTGACCAAACGTTTGAGCAGCGGCCTTCAGTTCTCTGCTGCCTACACCTGGAGTCACTTGATCGACGATAGTACGGCTGAAGTTTTCAGCACCGTACTTTCGCCACGGCGAGTGCAGGACTTCCAAAACCAGGCCGTGGAGAAAGCTGATTCAGCACTCGATCACAGGCAGCGGTTTGTGGCCTCGGCGCTATACGATCTGCCATTCTTCAGAAGTCCCAATGCCGGCTTTGCCAGATCCGTCTTTGGCGGTGTTAGCGTAGCCGCGACGTTGGCTTTCGAAACCGGATCAAAGGCGACCGTGTTGAGCGGCATTGACTCGAATCTCAACGGCGATCCGGCGCCGGATCGATCGATCATCAATCCGACTGGCGCTGCAAACGTTTCGAGCCTCGTGTCGCCGCTGTTCAGAACTTGTGCGGCGTTCAATCCTGACGGCAGTTGCGTAACACCCGACGAGCAAAGGATCGTCGGTTATCTCGCCAACAACGGTAACGCGCAATACATTCAAGCGGGGCTTGGCGCGCTGTCGAACAGTGGACGCAACACGCTCCAACTGCCTGCGATCCAGAATCTCGACTTCTCGATCTTCAAGAACTTCGCAATTGGCGAAGGAGCCAAGAAGATTCAGTTGCGCGCGGACTTTTACAACGCGTTCAATCATCCACAATACGTTCCTGGTTCGGTTAACGGCGTCGAACCAATCACTACCACTGGCGTGAGTCAGTTCAATACTGTGGGTCAAACTGATTTTGACGTTGCATCGCACGTCTTCAGCAGTCATCCGCGCATAATCCAGTTAGCGGTGCGGTTCGACTTCTAAGAAAAAACCGCTCACGCAAAGGCGCAAAGGCGCAAAGTTAGGACCTTCGGCAGCCGGAGGTCAGAACTTTGCGCCTTTGCGCCTTTGCGTGAGCGGTTTTTTCTTAGAAGTCGAACCGCACCGCTAACTGGATTATGCGCGGATGACTGCTGAAGACGTGCGATGCAACGTCAAAA
>JBIOVO010000027.1:0-11867 GCA_044867735.1 Pyrinomonadaceae bacterium
ACCCTCCGGGCAGCCGAAGGTCTACCTTTGCGTCTTTGCGCCTTTGCGGGGAAGGTTTTTCATTGCTTCGAAATCAAACCCATCAACGACGCCGTAGCATTCGCCACCTTGCGGCGGACACGCCCAAATAGCCTCTGCCAAAGATCTCGAATGCGGCCCCAAACACGATGCCTCGCCAGGTCGTCAAAGAGTGAATAGAAGACCGGCACCGCGACCAGCGTCAGCAACAAACACAACGTCTGTCCACCAACGACCAACACACCGATCGATCGGTTCGTTCCCGAACCGGGACCCGTCGAGATCGTCAGCGGCAACATTCCCGCCACCAGCGCGATCGTCGTCATCAGGATCGGCCGCAATCGATCTCGATTCGCGCGGATGATCGCCTCGAGACGTTCCATGCCGCGCGACCGCAATTGGTTCGTGTGGTCGATCTGCAAGATCGCGTTCTTCTTGACTACGCCGAACAGCAGCAGCAGTCCGAGGCCGGAGAAGATGTTCACTGTCTGGCCCGTCATCAACAGCGACACGATGCCGAACGGGATCGCGAGTGGCAGCGTCAACAGGATCGTCACCGGGTGGATGAACGACTCAAACTGCGCCGCGAGCACCATGTACATAAAAACGAACGACAGCAGGAACGCGAGCGCGAAGTAGTAACCGGCGCGACCAAGCTCCTTCGATCTTCCGGCGAGGCCGGTGGAATAGGCCGGATCGATATTCATTTCTTTCTTGAACTCGTCCATCCGAGCGAGAATTCCCGCCTGCGAGCCTCCCGGTCTGACGTTCGCCAGCAGCATTACTTGTCGCTGCCGGTTCAAACGATCGATCGCGGATGGCCCGGTTCCCTCTTCGACCCGCACCAGGTTATCGAGACTGACCCAGCCGACTGTCGTTGACGACACGATCATTCGCTTCAAGCCTTCAACGCTCGTGCGAAACTCTCCCACCGCGCGCACGCGCACGTCGTACTGGTCAGTACCCGCATTGAACGTCGACACCTTCTCACCCGCGACGAGCGAGTTGAGCGCCTGCGCGATATCGCCGACTCTGACTCCCAGATCCGCGGCACGTGCGCGATCGATCACCACCCGCAGTTCAGGTTTACCGGTAATCAGAGTCGAGTCCGCATCGACGACGTCCGGAATCGTCTTCATCTTCTCCAGCAACGCGTTTGAATACTCCGTCAACTTGTTCAGATCCGGACCTGAGATCACATACTGAATCTCAGCGTTTCGAAATCCGCCGCCGGAGATCGCCGCCACCTGCTGCACGCTGGTACGCAGTTGGCCGGGATACATCTTTTGATACTTGCCCAGCACTTCCGTGCGCGCCCGCACCATCACCTTCTCCTGCGAGATATTTCGTTCCCCGATCGGCGTCATCTTTACGTAGATGGAAGCGAGGTTTACCTGTTCCTGTAGGCCACCGCCGATCGTGGTGAGCGTGTCCGTCACGCCGGGAAGCTTGCGCAAATCGGCAGCCATGCGTTCGGCAAGAGTTGACGACGCCGCCAGCGTGTAGCCTTCAGGCGCGCGCATACTGATTTCAAATTGCGACTGATCGTCTACGGGCAGGAAGTTTTTGCCGACGAAGATGAACAGCGGGAAGATGCTGACGATTACGATCAGGCAAGCAACCACGATGGCCCAGCGGTGCGACATCGACCACGTTAACAGCTTGGTGTACGTGCGATCGATCGGACGGTAAAAGCGGGACTCTTTCGAACCGTGATCTCCCGGTTCGGTGTGTTTTTCGAGCGGTTTTTCTTTCTCGTCGTCGCTTCGTTTGATCAATCGCGCCGCCAGCATCGGCGTGAGCGTGAACGAAACCAGCAACGAAACGGCAATCGCAAACGACGAAGTCAGACCAAACGACGACATGAACCGGCCCACGATTCCACCCATGAAACCAACGGGAAGAAACACGGCCAGCAGCGACAGCGTTGTGGCCATAACGGCCAGTCCGATCTCTTTGGTGCCTTCGATCGCCGCTTGAAACGGCGGCACCCCTTTCTCCTCGATGAACCGAAAGATGTTTTCGAGCACGACGATCGCATCGTCGATCACGATACCGACCATCAGCGTCAGCGCCAGCATCGTGATGTTGTTCAGCGTAAAGCCCATCGCGGCCATCAAGCCGAAGGTCGCGACAATTGAAGTCGGAATCGCCAGACCGGCAATGACCGTCGAACGAAAACTCCAGAGGAAGACGAAGACGACGATCGCCGCCAGAATACTGCCTTCGATCAGATGTGTTTGAATCGCCGAGATCGAGGCCTTGATGAAGATCGACTGATCGCCGACAACCTCGGTTTTGAAGCCCGGCGGCAGTGTCTTACTGATGTCCTTCAGACGTTCTTTAACAGCATCTGCGATCGCAACGGTGTTTTGGCCAGATTGTTTCGAGACGATCAGCGTCACCGCTGGTTGACCGTTCAAACGTGCTTCAGTGCGCGGCTCTTCGGCGCCGTCTTCCGAGTAACCAACGTCGCTGAGTTTGACCGCGTAAGTGCCGCGATTGCCGACAACGAGATTATTAAACTCAGCCGGTTCGACGATTCGTCCCATCGTCCGCACGGTTAGTTCGCGTGTGCCTTCGTCAACACGGCCACCGGGCACTTCCATGTTTTGCGCACGCACTGCGTCGGCCACTTGCGCGACCGTCACGTTGAAGGCGCGCATCTTGTCGGGATCGACCCAGATCTGAATCTCGCGACGCCGTCCGCCCACGATTTGCACGTCGCCGACGCCGTTGATCGATTCGATCTGCTGCTTGATCTTGTTGTCGGCAACGTCCGTGACTTCGCGTAACGAGCGGGGCGCAGACACGGCGATACGAACAACTGGCGCCGCGTCGGTATCGAGCTTCTGTACGATTGGCTGTTCGGCGGTTAACGGCAGATCGTTGACGATGAGATCGATCTTGTTTCTGACTTCCTGCGCCGCGATGTCGGGGTTCTTTTCGAGCAGGAACGTTATGAAGACCTGGGAAACACCTTCGACTGAGGTCGAACGCAGTTCGTCGATGCCGGAGATCGTGTTGACCGCGCCTTCAACGAGGTCCGTGATCTCAGTCTCGACCTCCTGCGGCGAAGCGCCGGGATTTACGACCGTAACCGTGATCGTCGGCAAGTCGATCTTGGGGAAGAGATCGACGCCCAACGATTTATACGAGAACAGTCCGACGACCGTCAGACTGAGAATGAGCATCGTCGCAAAAACCGGACGGCGAACACAGATTTCAGCTAATTTTTGCATGATTTACTTACTTGGACATGATTAACAAAATTAACTTGATAAAGAGTTGGCAGCGCCCACTAATACCAACGTCGCAACGCCTCCACTGGTCTAGTTGGTACCGTCCACTAATAAAAACCATCCTGTTAAATCATGTAAATCCTGTCGAATAGTGTCCTGTCTACTGTTTGATGGCGATACCGTCGCTCAACTGCTGCAAGTTACTCGTCGCGATCAGTTCATCTGTCGAGACGCCCGACCTGATCTCGATCAAGTCGCCTTCCGTCTGACCCGTCTGCACCAGTCGTTGTTCCGCGCGTCCTTCCTTGATCACGAAAACACGGCTGACGCCTGCTTCGGAAATCACCGCACGCGCCGGAATCAGAACCGCCGGCTCTGCGCGCTCCTGAAGTATTCGCACCGTCGCAAACTGGCCTGGCTTCAAAGCACCGCTGCTGTTCTCGATCTCTGCCTCCACGGTCAACGTGCGTGAGGTCGCTGACACGTTTGGAGCGATGCGCGCTACTCGTCCACTGAAGTTCTTGTCAGGCCAGGCGCTCGTCGTTATCGATACTGATTGGCCCACGCGCACTTCCGGTATCGCCTGTTCGGGAATGTCGATGCGAATGCGCAACGGATTAGTCCTGACCACTGTCGCCACTTTCTGCTGCGGCGAAACGTACTCACCGAGGTCGGCAGTCCGTTCAGACACAAAACCATCGATCGGCGAGGGGATGACGGCGTAAGAAAGGTTCTTGCGCGCGAGTGCTAACTGCGATTCCGCGCTCGCGACATTGGTACGCGCCACGACGACCGCAGCGTAGTTCTGCCGCGCCTGGGCAAGCGCAACGTCGTACTGCTCTTTCAACTGATCGCGCCGCGCACGCTGGTCGTCGTAAAAAGAACGCGACACATCGCCCGACTCGATCAACTTCTCCGCACGGCGCAAGTTCTTCTCCGCGAGATCGAACGCAACCTTTGCCGCGGCGACTTCCGACACGCGATTCGGATCGAACGCCTGACCCGGTCTTAGACTGATCTTCTCTTCCGCCTGGCGCACCGATGCACGTGCCTGCTCGAGCTGGGCAACGGCCTGGTCAACTCGAAGCTTCAGCTCCGCATCGTCGAGCTGCACCAGCATCTGTCCGCGGCGCACCGGACTACCGATATCGACCCCGACAGCGACAACCTTGCCGGGAGTTTGCGGCGCCACATCAGTCTGCTGGTCGCCCGCCAAACTACCGGTCGCCTCGAAGAAGCGCGGCAGGTCGCGTTTGATCGCGGCCGCAGTGGTAACCTCGATCGCGACCGGTTGATTGTTTGTGTTCTCTTCCGGCCGGTTATTGGCTCGCGAGCCGCCACAAGAAGCGGCGACGACACCGATGGTGGCCAGCAGGAGAATCAAGGCCACTAGTTTTAAGTTCGCTCTGATTCGCATTTAACTCTTCCCTGAATCCTCGGACGGTGCGGTTGTTTTCGCTGCGGGCGCTGTAATGCCGTTCAGCAAGATGTCAGTGAAATACTTTGCTGCGCTTTCGTTGGAGATATTCAACAGCCGGCGCTTTGGATCCCAAAGGTTATTGTTGAGCGAGTGGTGCATGACCATGCCGACGAAGGCACGGACAATGATGGGCGGATCCATCTCGAGCAACGCTCCTTCGCGTTGGCGCTCGCGAATGTAGGCGCCGAGAAATTCATACACGCGACGCACAAACTGGTCGAAGAACATCTGCGCCAGCTCGTGCTTTTCGAGCGCGGAGTGGAGCAGCAGACGCTGAAAGTTCGGATCATTCTCGTGGTGATTGAGTGCTCCGAGGGCAAGCGACTCAAAAACCGCGCGATCGTCTTTGCGTGCGATACCGTCGGCAGCCATTTCAGCCGGTTCAAACTTTCCACCCGAGCACGCTTTGTGATCGAGAATCGCCGCGTAGAGCTCTTCTTTGGTGGCGAAGTGTCGAAAAACCATTGCTTCGGAGACGCCGGCTGCCTGCGCGATCTCCTTGGTGGTGGTGCCGCGAAAGCCTCGATTGGAAAACAGGCTGACTGCGACCGCGAGGATTTGCAGGCGCCGCTCTTCGCCCGCCATACGGGCGCTGCCAACCGCCGCGCCTTCAACTGTCATTTGCTTGCTCAAGACTCGTTACTGTTCCCTTCCTATCTAGTGTAAAGTAAGTACTTACTTACCATCTTGAATCGTTTGCTGTCAAGCGTTTGGTTTCTTTTGCGCTCTCCTTTGCGGCTTTGCCCTTTGCGTGAGAAATCCTTTGATTCAGTTCCCCACGCAAAGACGCCAAGGCGCAAAGAAAACGCAAAGGAAACCGTTTGTATCGATAGCGATCTTTTCTGTGAAGTTTTTCGTACCCTTTCGCAACGAAACAGCGTCAGAATCGCCGCGTTTTGCGCGTGAACTGTCGGCACAAATATTGCTCGACTAATCACGCCCAATTTTCGATTTGAATCAAAAGGAGATTTCGACATGCCAGAGAATGGAAGCATCAACGAAGGAACAACTGGAACAACCGGCACCACCGGTACGGGAACTGGATCAGCAACCGCACTTTCACAAACAGCTCAGGACTACGGTCACAAGATCAGTGAAGCAGCAAACTACGCGAAAGACTTTGTGAGCGACAAAGTGTCTGTCGTCGGCGACAAACTCAAAGACTTGCAGAACGCCGATCTCGGCGAGCTCGCAGAAAATGCAAAAGCGTATGCGCGGCAGAAACCAGGCCAGGCGCTTTTGATTTCAGCAGGCGTTGGTCTGTTGCTTGGTCTAATCATTCGTGGCCGGCGTTAAGCCGGCTACGCACATTAACGAACAGGGGGTGAACCAACATGGCGGCAACGAAAACGAGTTTGAACAGAACCGATGAACTGGCGCCACGCACAGACAACAATGAGAGCCTGCCAACTCTCTTCGGTCGTCTCGGCGACGACGTCATGGATCTCTTCAATTCTCAACTCGCGTTATTCAAAGTGGAGATCAAGGAGGAAGCCAGCGCTTACGCACGCAACATCACGATGATCGCCATCGGCGCAGTGGTCGCCACGGTTGGGTTTGCACTTCTGAACGTGGCGGTCGCATTCGCCGTGTCGACCTTGTTCGCCCAGGCAAACTTCAGCCAACCAGCCAGCTACGCTCTTGGATTTGTTGTGACTGGTGCGTTTTATATTCTGGTTGGCGCGATCGTGGTGTTGACGATGAAGAGCCGTTTGGCCAAACAGGAATTGGTGCCACGTAGAACAGTTCAGGAACTGAGAAAGGACAAGCAATGGCTGAAGAACGAACTTTAGGCCTGGTTCGCGCTGAGGAGCTAACAACTGAAGAGCCTTCCAAGGAGGAACTTCAGCGGCGGCTGGGCGAGGCACGAGATTCCATTTCAAACACTGTTACCGAGATAAAAGAAACCGTGGCAAACCAGGTACAAGCAGTAAAAGACACACTCGATTGGCGCGAGCAGTTTAAGAAAAGGCCGGTGGCGTGGAGTGCGGGCGCATTAGGAGCCGGCTTCTGTCTCGGCTACTGCATCGCTAACTACGTTAAGGGCGACGAACGATATCGTTACGACTCGGCAATCGATCGCTACGGTGAAGAGTCGAGGTCTTATGCGGCGCAGCCGATCCTTGGCAGCAGCGCGCCGCAGTCAGCCGCTCACTCGAAACACGAGAACGGCCACGATAGCGGACCCGGGTTCTTCCGGAAGGTTGCGAACAGTCACGCTTTCGAGCGCGTTCGTGATGAAGCGGGGAACGTCGGCGACGCCGTGATGCAGGAGTTGACGAAGACTGCGAAGACGGTGGTGATTCCGGCGCTGGTGATGTCGCTGCGAAACTTTATCGGCGACCACCTGCCGAACGCACAGAAGGCTCCGCAACAAGAAGCACGATCGAGTTATCAACCGTCGCTCGAACGTAATCCGAGCTAAAGGAAGGATTACTCGCGCAAAGGCGCAAAGACGCAAAGTTAAGACTTGCCGGCTGCCAGAGGTCCTAACTTTGCGTCTTTGCGCCTTTGCGCGGGTGATCCTAATCTAAAGCTATCTCGATCCGGGCGCTGGCTTGCGCGGCAGTTTCTCGTCGCGCATGGCGGTTTGATAAACAAACGCCGCCATGATCGTCGACGCTTGCTTCATGTCGTCGGCCTGAATCCGATCGAACACGTCCTGGTTTGAGTGGTGCGTCCGCGTGTCGTACTCGATCTCATCCTGAATAAACTGAAAACCTGGTAGTCCGATCCCGTCGAACGCAAGATGGTCGGTGCCACCGGTGTTTGAGATCGAGAGAGTCGTTGCTCCCATGTCCTTGAATGGCGCCAGCCATTGCCGGAACAACGAACGAACACCTTCATTCCCCTGTAAGTAAACTCCACGGATCTTGCCGGTGCCGTTATCGAGATTGAAGTAAGCGCTGAGTTTTTCGTAATCGGCCTTCTTCATGAGCGTTGGACCAGCCGGAGCGGAGCCGTTTCCATTTCCAGCGCCACCACCCATCGCATTAGTGTTCGCGCCGCCAGTTGCTGGCGCTGCTGAGGTCGCGGGATTCTGCATGCTGCCGAAGTGTTCGGCGACGTAGGCGCGCGAGCCGAGCAAGCCCTGCTCTTCACCACTCCACAACGCGACTCGAATCGTTCGTCGTGGTTTCAGTCCGAGTGCCTGAATGATTCGCACAGCTTCCATCGCGACTGAAACGCCAGCGGCGTTGTCAGTTGCGCCCGTGCCTGAATGCCATGAGTCCATGTGACCACCAAGCATCACGATCTCGTCTTTGAGATCTGTTCCGGGAATCTCGGCGATGGTGTTGTAGCCCATCAGATCAACGTCCTGAAACTGGACCGACAAATCGATGGTCATCTTCACCGCTTCGCCCGCCTGCAACATCCGCACGATGCGGTTGTACTGCTCGATGCCGAGCACGACTTGCGGCGTCACCTTGGGGGCACTCTTATCGTAAGGAGGTGTGCCACGATTGAAACCGGTCGCATTGGGATCTCTCGGCGGTTGTGGGACCTGTGCTGACTGCACGAAAATCGTGCCGCCATCGCCGCGGCTCGGATCGATCAGCATCGCCGCCCCTTCAGCCTGAAAGAACCGCAACTTCGCCGACGCAAATTCCTGTGACGCACGTGCCGATGCATTGCCGCCCCCGAAGTTTCCACGACCAGCACCGGGCCGCGGTTCAGGCGCATCCGCGAGTGTGAGTAATTCTTTTTCATTCAGGCGCGTGCCTTGCGCTTCAAAGTGCGCCGGCACTTCGCGCGTGAGTGCGGTCAGCACGATCTTGCCGTTCAGTTTGCCTTTGAACTTTTCGAGATCCGCTTCGGTGCGCGCGTCGAAGTAAATCACGTCTGCCGTAAGCGGCGCGGCGAAACCAGGCGACCAGGCTTTTGGAAATGCGATCAACGGAATTGCCTGCGGCTCGACAACCTGTGCGGAGAACCTCTTCAACGTCCAGCCTCTTCCGAACGGTCCCCACGGCGCGAGATGCGCGTTTTGCAAGCCCCACTTAGTCAACTGATCGCGCGTCCATTCGTTGGCGCGCTTCATCCCGGGCGACGCAGTCAAACGTGGTCCAATGACGTCGCTCAGGTAACTCAAGGTCTGCATCACCTGAGAGCGATTCATGCCTTCATCCTTGATGCGCTGAATTGGATCGTTTGGGTCCGGTGCGGGAGCTGTTTGAGTTTGGGCGAGCAGTGTCGCTGGCGAAGCCAGTAAGACAAGAAGCAACACGACTGCTGAAAAGCGCCGTAGGTACATGGTGGTGGTTCTCCTTGAATCGAGTTTTTAGATTTTCGTCTAAAAATTTGGATTGGCTGGTTATATTGCCACAGATTTTCGCGGATGAAAACGGATCGAGAACGAGATCCGTCTCATCCGTGAAAATCTGTGGTTTAACTTGCAGGTGAGCGACTTGGTCGTGTGGTGGGAGGCTTCACGATCGGCTCAACCGATTCGTTCGACTTGTACCCGCAATCTTCATTCGCACAGTAACGAAACGTCCCCTGCTTCTTCGTCGTCTTCTCCAGCAGGAACGGCGCATTGCACTGCGGACACGTATCGAGCACGGGCTTGTCCCAGTAAACGATGTTGCATTTCGGATACTCCGAACAACCATAAAACGCCTTGCCACGCTTCGACTTCTTCACGACAATCTCGCCCTTGCAACCCGGACGCGGACACGAGACGCCGACAGTTTCCTGCTTAATGTACTTGCATTTCGGATAGTTCGAACACGAAATAAACTCGCCAAAGCGCCCAAAGCGTTTCACCAGTTGCGCGCCATCGACCGGACACTTCTCATCGAGCGGCACGGGCGCCGGCGCGGCCACACCGGTCTTTCCAATCTTGCGAATGTTGCGACACTCCGGATAACCAGTGCAGCCCAGGAATGGCCCAAAGCGCCCACGCTTCAATTGCATAGGCTTGCCGCACAATTCACACGTTTCCGGCTCAGATGCTTCCTCGCTTGCAACCTGCGGCTCGGCTGAATTCCCCGCGCCGTCAGAACCGGCCGGTGGTTCTGCATCACGCGTCGCCTCGCAGTTGAGACATTTCAAGTATGGGCCAAAACGTCCCCACTTCTGGACCATGCCCGGAGTGTTGCACTTCAGACAGACCTCTTCAGTCGGAACACTCTTCTCTTTGATGTCTTTGATGTAACGCTGAAACTGTTTCAGGTCGCCTTCAAACTTCTTGTAGAACTCGCGCAGGGCTTTGGTCCACGGGATCTTGCCTTCCTCGATCTCGTCAAGCTCTTCTTCCATGCGCGCCGTGTAGCTCTCGTTGAAGAGATCGTCAAAGCCACCGTCGATCAGTAGATCGTTGACTGTCTTTCCGAGCGCCGTCGGATGAAAACGTCCCTGGAGCTTCTCGACGTACTCACGCTCCTGAATCGTCGACATGATGGCCGCGTAGGTTGACGGCCGGCCGATTCCCTTCTCCTCGAGCGCTTTCACCAGAGTCGCTTCCGTGTAACGCGGTGGCGGCTCGGTAAAGTGCTGTTCGGGCTTGATCGAGTTGAGCTTGAGCTGTTCGCCTTCCTGAACCAACGGCAGACTGCGTTCAGCTTCGTCGTCCTCTTCGGTCTTCTCGTCGCGGCCTTCCTGATAAATCTTCAGGAAACCGTCAAACTTCTGCACCGACCCCGTCGCGCGAAAGATGAACCTGCCGGCTTCGATATCGATCGTGGTCTGATCGAAAACCGCCGGAGTCATTTGCGACGCCACGAAGCGCTGCCAGATCAAACGGTAGAGCTTTAACTCTTCCGGTTTCAGAAACTGGGCCAACGAATCGGGCGTGCGTGCAACTTCAGTCGGACGGATCGCTTCGTGCGCATCCTGCGCATCCTTCTTGGAGCGATAGTAAACGGCTTTCTCCGGCAGATAAGCGGCGCCGTATTGTCGATCGATGTAGTCACGAACTTCGCCCAGAGCCGCGTCAGAAACGCGCGTGGAGTCAGTACGCATGTAAGTAATGAGACCGACTGATCCTTCCGATCCGAGTTCGACGCCTTCGTAAAGCTTCTGGGCCAACATCATCGTCTTCTTCACTGCGAAGCCGAGCTTGCGCGAAGCTTCCTGCTGGAGTTTTGAAGTGATGAATGGCGGAACCGGATTACGCTTTCGTTCCTTCGTCGTTACTTCACGAACGACAAACGACTGCTCTCCAGCTTCGGCGACGATCTCGTCAGCCTTTGTTTGATCCGCGATCAGGATCTCGTTCTTTTTCAGATCCTGATCGAAACCACCGGTTTTTACTGTCTGCTCGGCAACCTTGAAAAGACGTGCGTCGAAAGCAGGCGGAAGTTTCGCGCTCAAATTCGCGCCGATGGTCCAGTACTCCTGCTTAATGAACTGCTCGATCTCGCGTTCGCGCTCAACTACCATGCGGAGCGCGACCGATTGCACTCGTCCTGCACTCAACCGACCGCCGATCGTCCGGCACAACAACGGTGAGACCTTGTAACCGACCAAACGATCCAGCACGCGACGCGCCTGCTGCGCATCAACGAGGTTCTCATCGATCTGTCGCGGATGTTCGAACGCAGCATTCACCGCGCGTTTCGTGATCTCATTGAACATCACACGATACGCAGGCTTGGCCGGTTTCTTGGGAACGATCTCTTCGGCGAGGTGCTGGCAGATCGCTTCGCCTTCCCGATCAGGGTCAGCGGCGAGATAGATCGCTTCTGCTTCTTTCGCGGCCTTCTTCAGTTCCGCAACGATCTTCTTGTTGTTTCGTTTTTTCGAGTCGGGGATCAGTTCGTAAGTCGGTTCAAAATTGTGTTCGACGTCTACGCCGAGACCTTTGGAAGGCAGATCTTTGATATGGCCTATCGAGGCCTTGACCAGATAGTCCTTTCCTAAATACTTATTAATTGTTTTCGCCTTAGCCGGCGATTCAACGATAACTAGGTTTTTTGCCATCTTTACTTTCTTGGTCCTGGGTTGTTGGTCTTGGGTCTTTGCTCGTTTTTGAAGCCCAAAGACCTAAGGCCAAAGACCTAGCAGGCTGCTGAAAAACTAAACATTCTTCCCGCGGGTAGATCGCGGTCAACTATAATCTGGTCCAACGTCAAAGGCGGAGGAGCAGAATGCGGGGAGACCACGAACAACAAGCGGGCATGTAC
>JBIOVO010000028.1:0-25298 GCA_044867735.1 Pyrinomonadaceae bacterium
TGTGAAGGATTTGTAGGGGTGGCCCTCCGTGGCCACCCCATCCGATTACACTGATGAACAGATCGACTTGACGCCTGCGATTAATCGATCGATCTCTTCTTCCGTCGTGTAGCAAGCGCAACCCGCGCGGATCAATCCCTCCGGCTCGAGTCCGAGACGCTTGACGATCGTGGCGGCGTAGAAATCTCCATGTGAAAGAAACAGTCCTTTATCGGAGAGACGCCGCGCCGCATCCGTTGAGGTGCAACCTTCTATCGTGAATGAAAGCGTCGGCGTGCGCGCCGCGTCAGGCGGTGGCCCATAGAGCGTAACGCGCGTGATCGAACTCAAGCCCTGCCATAGACGCTCCAGCAAATGAGAGTTGCGTACGTGCATTTCCTGGAACACGTTCGCGAGGCTCTCTCGACGCGTAGCGCCGTCGCTCAGCGATGCGAGAAAGTCAATTGCTGCGGCAGTGCCGACCATACCCTCCTGATTCTGCGTCCCTGTCTCAGCATTCTCAGGCGCGTAATCCGGAGCCGGCACCAGCCTCGGAAAGTCGATCTGTTCCAGTAGCGCGCGTTTGGCGTAAAGCACGCCGGTGTGCGGCCCATAAAACTTGTAGGCCGACATGCCCAGGAAATCACAGTCCAACTCTCGCACGTCGATCAACATGTGCGGCGCATAGTGCACGGCATCGACAAACACTAGCGCGCCGGCGTCGTGAGCCAGGCTGATCGCAGCTTCGAGATCGTTGATTGTTCCGAGAGCATTAGAGGCGGCGCCGATGGCCAGGACTTTTGTCTTCGGACCGACGAAGCGTTCGAGATCGTCCCAGTTAAGTTGGCCGGTGGCCGTGTCCATTCTGACAGTGCGGATGGTTACACCGCGCTCGACCGCGAGGCGGCGCCACGTATCGATGTTCGCATGATGATCCAGCTCCGTGACGACGATCTCGTCGTTACTTTCATAGTTGAGACCGAGCGCCCGCGACAGATGGAGCGTCAGCGTCGTCATGTTGTTACCGAAAGCGATCTCAGCCGGCGACGCGTTCAGGAACTCGGCACAGACCTCACGCGCGTGCTCGATGGCGGCGTCGGTCTCGGCGCTCGTGGGATAAGCCCAATGCGTGTTTGCGTTGTGGTGGTAGAGGTAGTCGCTCATCTTCTCCACGACATACCGCGGAACCTGGGTACCTCCGGGCCCGTCAAAGTAGGCCACCGGATAACCGTTGTGGACCCGTTCGAGGGCGGGGAAGTGGCCTCTGATCTCTGAAACTGGCGCGACTCTGGTTGTTTGGACTTGACCGGAAGATGTGGACATTTGCTGCATGATAGCAAAATTCATCTTTCCGTTTTTCTGTTTAGCGAGTTAAAATCGGAGGCCAAGGCAGCCGGCACTCCCACCGTGCGGATCGAACAAGCCGATCGCCCAAGAAAACTACCACTGTCTTTCGGAGGCACGCCAAGTCAGGCACTATGCCTCACCTCAGATCACGACGGAACTGTTTCTTATGACGGCGAGCAACAAAAGCGACCGAAGAAGTGAAGAACGCTGGGAAGTGTGTCTCGACGCGGTTTGGGAAGGTGAGAGTGGAAAATACACCGCCCGCGTCACGGACCTCTCCGAAGGCGGGTGCTACATCGATACCTTGAGTGAGGCGTCTGTCGGGGAAGTGGTGAATTTCAAGCTGCGGCTGCCGAGCGACGAATGGCTCTTCTTAAAAGGCGAGGTCGCCCACCGAAAGCCACCCCTTGGCTTTGGCGTCAGGTTCATCGAATTAACCAACACTGACACGGAAAAACTCCGCTCGCTAATCGAAGACCTGCCACGACCCGACCAACCCATCACCGCGATCCTGAGTTTTTAGCCCGGTCTTTTGCGTTCCGGTGCTTGGATTTATCAAGTTTCTGTCACTGTTAAAAAAAGACATTGACCGTGGTTTGCGCTCTCGCTATCATGCGCATCCCTCTTAACTAAAACCTTGTCTGTGAGGATTGCACTTTGCCCCGCAATTCTACGGGCAGATTTCTCACTTTGGCCTTGAAAGAGTGCGGCTGTGTGAGGTGCATTATGCCTCACGGAAGTACAAGGAGGCTTTCAATGTCCCGATATGGCAAACTGATTCTATCAATTGCCGCTTTACTGATCTTTGCCGGGGCCAGTACGACGGCTCGGGCCGAAACCATCACCATTACAGGCGTTGGATCAGGTCTGTTTTCAACAGCCACGGTGGTTTGTGAATTTAACTCGGCCACCAACACGTTCACCTTCACCATCACGAATACTTCAAATATCACGCAACCCGGATCCACTTCGACTATCACGGGCATCGGATTCGATTTACCGCCGACCGGTAATGCGAGTCCGTCGGGATTGAATGGATTCACGGGAATGCAGGCGCCGAACATGACCGCCAATTTCAGTTTCTCGGATGGTGATGTGGGCAATGTCCCGGCGGGGTTCAATAACGTGGTACTGGACTTTGCGTTTCTCACCGGACCCAACTTCGCCGGTGGCAACGTCAATGATGGACTGCTGCCAGGCGAAAGTGCATCGTTCATCGTAAGCGGTGCAGCTTTCACGGGCTTTACGGAAGCGGAGATCTGCAATGCGATCTTTGTGCGCTTCCAGAATGTCCCTGAGGAGAGTGGCACTGGTAGTGACGTCGGAGTACCTGGTGAAATACCCGAGCCGTCGTCAATTCTGCTGCTGGGAACAGCGCTTGTCGGGCTCGGCGGGCTGGTTCGCCGGAAGCTGAAGTCCAGGTAGTTAAAAGAAGATCTCTCGCGCAAAGGCGCTAAGACGCAAAGGAAGACCTTCGGTGCGAAGGTGTCGCTTTGCGTTTTAGCGCCTTTGCGCGAGAACCTCTATTTTCGCTTCCAGCGAACGCCGTCTTTCGTATCTTCGAGGATGATCCCTCGGCTCGCGAGTTCCTGGCGGATCTCATCCGCGCGAGCAAAGTCGCGACGGTGGCGGGCTTCCTGGCGCGCGTCAATCAGCGACTGAATCTCACTATCAAGCATATCTCGCTGCTGCTCACCAAAAACATTCAGCACACTATCCACACGATCGATCGCAGCCAGCAGCTCGCGCTGATCGTCGGCTTTTACCTGTTTGCGGGCCAGTGCAGTGTTCACCTCGCGCGAGAGATTGTGAACGACAGCGAGCGCGATCGACGTGTTCAGGTCGTCATCCATCGCGGCCTCAAACTCCTGCAACATTCGTGCGGCCGCTTCCATCAGCTTCTCGTTTCTGCCCGCTTCAGTTTTCGCTTCGCTTAAACGCGCACGAAAGTCGCGGAGACTCGCAACCGTTCGCTCGGCCCCGGCAAGCGCCTCGAAAGTAAAATTCAACTGCTTGTTGTAAGGGACACTCAGCAGGAAGTAACGAATGGCTGCCGGTGAGAAACCTTTCTCAGCCACATCGCGAAACGTGAAGTAGTTACCTTTCAACTTCGACATCGTCTCGCCGTCCACTTTCAGATGTTCGAAGTGAATCCAGTAACGCACAAACTGTTTGCCGGTTGCCCCTTCACTCTGCGCGATCTCGTTTTCATGATGCGGGAAGACGAGATCGATTCCACCGGCGTGAATGTCGAATGTCTCGCCGAGATACTTCATCGACATCGCTGAACATTCAATGTGCCAGCCCGGGCGGCCACGACCGATCGACGCATCCCACGAAGGTTCGGTTTCGCTCGAGGGCTCTTTCCAGAGCGCAAAATCACGCGCGTCTTCCTTTTCGTACCGGTCGGTGTCGATGCGTTCGCTTCCGCCTGCGATATTTCCCGCAAAGTTGATCTTGGATAACTTGCCGTACTCCGGGAACGAGGAGATGCGGTAGTAGATCGAGTCGTCAGATCTATAGGCATGACCGGTGGCCAGAAGCTTTTCGATCAACGCCACCATTTCGGGAACGTGACGAGTTGCGCGTGGGACGACGTCAGGCCGCTCGCAACCGAGTGCGTCGAAGTCTTCCCAAAGCGCCTCGATGTACTTGGCGGTGTATTCGTCAATACTGACGCCGGCTTCCTGCGACTTGGCGATGATACGGTCCTCGACGTCCGTGATATTCATCACGTGATTCACTTTGAATCCCTTGAACTTCAGATAACGCCGCAGGATGTCTGCGGCTACGGTGCTGCGGAAGTTGCCGATGTGCCCGTAGTTCCAGACGGTTGGACCACAATAGTAAAACCCGACCTCGCCCTCGTTCATGGGGCGAAATTCTTCGATGCGGCCGGTCAGCGTGTTACGAAATCTAAGCATGAGGCCATTGAGGATAAAGCAGACTCGCGCAAAGGCGCAAAGACGCAAAGTTCTGACCCTCCGGGCAGCCGAAGGTCTGAACTTTGCGTCTTTGCGCCTTTGCGCGAGAAATTCTTCTGCACAAGACCGGAGCTAGAAGTGTTTCCATCCGCCTGGCTTCAATTCCCATGTCCTGGATCCTTCCGAAATCTTCACGCCGTCGGATGCATCTCGAATCGAGCCGATGCAATTGATCTCAACTCCATCAACTCTTCGCGGCAGTCGCGCCACATCACCCGGCTTGACCGTGAACAGCAACTCGAAATCCTCGCCGCCATGCAGCGCTAACTGAAGCGGATCGAGTGCGCGCCGCCCGCACAACTCGGTCACGTATGTATCGATCGGCAACGAAGACGAGTCGATCACCGCGCCTGTTTGACTGGCGGCGCACAACCGGTTCAGGTCAGAGGAAAGACCGTCACTCAAGTCGATCATCGACGTGGCCAGCCGTTCATCACCCAGCACGATTCCCCAACCGACGCGCGGTTCAGGTCGAAGCTGGCGCAAGAGTATGTGATCGAGTTTTTGCGAGTCTTCATCACCGAGCGACTGCTCGGCGAGGTGAGCGCCGCGTTCGATCAGTCGTAATCCTGCGGCAGCCGCGCCAAGTGAGCCGGTGACAAAGATCTGATCACCTGCCTTCGCGCCGGATCGGAGGACGGCCATTCCCGCGGCGCATTCACCGGTGACGATCGAATCGATCACGATGCTCTCGGGAGTGCGTGAGGTGTCACCGCCGATCAGTTGCACACCATAACGATTCGCCAGGTCCATCAATCCGTCGTAAAGACGTTCGACAAAATCCGTTTGCCAAACTTCTTCCGGCACGCCGACGGAAACGACAGACCACTGCGGACGCGATCCCATTGCTGCGATGTCGGAGAGAGAAACTGCGAGTGCCTTGTGGCCCAACAAGTATGGCGGCGTGGTAGTGCGGCGAAAGTCTACGTCTTCAACCAGCAGATCGGCAGTGATAACCGTCTCTTTGCCCGCGGCGTTTCGGACCACGGCGGCATCGTCTCCGATACCGCAAACGAGTGACTGGTTGACTGCTGAAGCTGCGACGCGTTGTTTGAGTGAGTTGATGAAATCGAATTCGCTTTTGGTGGGACCACTGCCGGTTTGTTCCCGCTCCTCTTTCATCGTTTAGAGATTACGACGCAGCGAATCAAGCCCTGCTTCTATGGTTTCAATCGAGGTCGAGAATGAGAAACGCAAATGACTCTCGCCGTGTGGTCCAAAAACAATTCCGGGAACGGTCGCGACTTGCGCGCGGTTGAGTAACGTGTCCGCTGCTTCGCGACTGTCCTTGTTGATTCTGCTTACATCGGGAAACGCGTAGAAGGCGCCCGCCGGACGTTCGCACGTTAGACCAATGTCGTTCAATCCCGAGAGCAGTAGATCGCGACGCAACTGATACTGACGTTTCATCTCTTCAAGCGAACTGATTTCAATGCTCATCGCTGCGAGTCCGGCCCACTGCGTTGGCGTCGAAACGCCGTTCGAAGAGTAGAGAGTTGCTTTCTTGAGTCCTGTCATCCACGGCTCAGGTGCGACTGCGTAACCGAGTCGCCATCCGGTCATTGCATACGACTTCGAAAACGTGAACAACGTAATCGTCCGCTCAAACATGCCGTCGAGCGAAGCGATGGAAGCATGGTCACCGTCATAAACAAGATCTTCGTAAGCCTCGTCAGCGATGACGACAAGATCGCGGTCTTGCGCGAACGCTGCTACTGCTTTGGCTTCTTCAGGTGTGAAGACTACACCGGTCGGATTCTGCGGAGTGTTGTAATAGATCGCTTTCGTTCGATCATTCGCATAACGCGCGAGTGTTTGCTGAAAACCAGTAGCGCGCGCTTCATCCGTCGGGACGAACACGCTACGGCCCTGGCAGTGCGCGACGAGATCTTTGATGGGGGTCCAGTAAGGAGAGAAGAGCAGTACTTCATCGCCCGGATTCACGATCGACTGAAACGCGCCAAACAAACCTTGCATACCGCCGTTCACGACGATGACATCACTCGCATTTGCCGGGATGCGGTTTCTAGCGCGGAGTTTTTCCGCAATGGCTTCGCGCAGCTCGGGAATTCCGGATGAAGGCGCGTAGCGAGTCTGGTTTGCGTCGAGCGCGCGGCGCATTGCTTCCTTGATGATGTCGGGCGTCGGCATGAAAGGTTCACCGCCTTCAAACTGGTAAACCGTTGCGCCCTGGCTGCGCAATTCCATTACGCGGTTACGGAGCTTAACGATGTCAGAGAAACCGACCTCATCGAATCGCGAAGCAAGACGAAAGACCGTTGGCGAGGTTGTCACTGTTTGGAATAGTTTCCTTCCGGCGTTGTGCGTGGGAAGCCGGATTATAGCATTGAAGAAGATCTCTCACGCAAAGGCGGCAGGGTGCAAAGAAAACGCCAGGCAAAAAGCTGCGGCATCCGGGAGGACTTCTTTTGCGTTTTCTTTGCGCCCTGGTGCCTTTGCGTGAGAAAGTCCTATTCAGTTATCCACAACCCAACCTCACGCGATACTTTTAAGAAACAGTTTTAACTGAAGTACGCTAAGTGTAAGTATTGACACGTGAAATCCCCATGAGTAACATGTTGCGGTCGCAAGAATGTTGGCACACTCGCCAAATCGACTTCCGAACTTTCGCAGCCCGATAAAGAGTACCGCTCCGCAGATCCAGTCGAGGCCTGATAACCAATGAGCCGTCCCGCTGTAGCCATACCCGAAAAGCTGTTTTTCAAGATCGGGGAAGTTTGCGAGCTTGCGGGTGTGCAGGCGCACGTGTTGCGCTACTGGGAATCCGAGTTTCCGATGCTTGCGCCGCAGAAGAATCGCGCCGGGCAGCGCGTTTATCGCAAGCGCGACGTGGAAATGGCGCTGCGAATCAAAGAGCTGCTTTACGAAGATCAATACACGATCGCGGGCGCGAAGAAGCGGTTAACAAACGAACTCCGCGGCGGCGGAAAACTCAAAGTCGTCGGGTCGGATGAAGATAGTCAGGTTGAAAGCGGACCCGTCGAATTTACTGAAAGTGAACTGTTCGCCGCACCGGCTGACTACACACCACGCACCGTTGCTCCACGCACGGCGGAAGAGCGCCAGGGATTGAAACAACTCGCCTCCGAACTGCGCGACTTGCTGGCCCTCTTGGAGCAGGAAAACAAGGGTCGCGCCAAGTGAAATAGTTCGTGGTTTGACTTTTGTTCTTGGGCAGGATACTAAGTCAGGGACACGGGACGTGGCGCAGCCTGGTAGCGCGCACGCTTGGGGTGCGTGAGGTCGCGAGTTCGAATCTCGCCGTCCCGACCATTTTCAAATTAACCTTTTACGGCTGCCAGCTTTTGGCAGCCGTTATTGTGTTGTGGCAGATTTGTGGCCGACACCATCGCGCAATACACGGACGGCCGCCGCTGAAGCGCAGGCGTTTGACCTTATCTATGACACTTGTCGTAGCAAAACAGACTAAACAAGAAACATGCATCCTTGCTGATGCCAAGGTAACGAACCGCAATCGGCCCCTTCCAGATCAATCAAGACGACCGCAATCGAGCCTTTCGATATTGCAATTGGTACGCCAGAGGCGTATAGTGGTGATGTGTTCACCTTCATCGAATCGTCCATCTTCGAGCGGGTGCTTCCCGCGTACTTGAACGACGATGAATACTCCGAACTGCAGCAGTACTTGATACAGCACCCCGAAGCTGGAGAGGTCGTTTCTGGATCCGGGGGCTTGCGCAAGTTACGCTGGGCACGGCCGGGAGGGGGGAAGCGGGGCGGACTCCGGATCATTTATTTTGTTCGGTATCGACCCAACGAGTGTTGGATGCTGACCCTGTATGCAAAGGCAAAGCGCGAGAACATTCCCGCGCACATCCTCAAGCAGTTGTTGGAGGCGTTTAGCGATGAATAAGAAGCTTAGTAGTAAGGCGCTGGCTCAGTTCGAGGCTGAGCGCGATGTGTGGCAAGAGGTCCTGGATGGGGTTCGGGAGATCAAGGCTGGAGGGGGCAAGCGTACGAAGGTTGAAGCCAAGTCTCATGTTGTTCGCGTGCGGATGAAGAGCGGTTTGTCACAAGCGCAGTTTGCCGCCGCCCTTGGAGTGTCCAAGCGTACCTTAGAGCAGTGGGAGCAAGGCCGCCGCGAACCGTCTGGCGCAGCGAAGCAACTGCTGAAGATCGCGGAGCGTCACCCGGAGGTGCTTCTTGAGGTTGCAGCGTAGATGCATGAGCAGTGTTCAATGATCGGATGCTCAATGCTAAGTATCAACCGCGAAATGAATGAGCCGTTGTCGCTCGAGGCACAACACGCGCTTGGAGCGACTCGCCATGAGCGGGCTTCTTTGGTAAGTTGCGTGGACCAGCCGCTGAAGCGCAGGCGTTGGATGCCTTTTAATCGTCGTGTCGGAATAAGATGAAGCGAAATATCATTTGCCGCCCACAATTGGCGATCGTCGCAATCGCTTTGCTCATATCTTCTCTGTCAATAGTTCGCGCTCAGTCTTCCAGCACGGATCCGCTTAAGTCTTACACAACTTGTAAGGTTCCCGGCGATCTAAAAATCAAAGAAGTTACTCGTAGGACTGCCACCGGCAACTATCGCGAGGTAACTACAGACCATGGCAAACAAAAAGTCTCCGTTGTTGATGGCTACCGTGTAATGTTCGCGTACCCCGACCTAACTTATTACTTTGCCAATGTGAAGATTGAGCAATCGGCTCCCGATAGTTATGCCCGAGACAAAGAAGTGCTGGTTAACCAACTCAGACACTATTCATCGATCAAAGAAGCCCACCCGATGATCTTTGAAGACAAGACTGTGCTCAATGGCTTCGAGCATTATGGATTAGACCGCGACAAGATTGACGTCGGCGACCAGGTAGGAATCCACCTTCTCTTTTACGATTCGGCCCATCTGGTCGTCACGATCTATTTTCTTAACCAATCAAAGGCAGTCTTTCTCAACAACCGTAGATACGAAAATATTAAACAGTATCGCGAACTCAGGGATAACTTCTTGAACTCTTATTCGGAATGTCTGAAACGCGCGGCGGACGCTAGAACGCCCTGACGGCATCCAACAAGCGCTGGCAGCGGACTCGTAGTAAGTAGTCTCTAACGGAAGTTGAGTGAGCTCACCGATGCAACTCGAAATCTAACAAATCTCTGGCGCACGAGCCTCTTATGCGTGCTCGGTGGTCTATCTACGAGCACCATTTACTTGTTTGCAAATCGTTACGATGAATATCTTGCGGATCGGAATCGGCAGGAAGAGTTGGCGCGTGAAGCACTGAATCCAACTAGGGACTTTGTTTGCAGTTTCGACGTGGTCAATCCGTTATGGTGGTTGAATGCCACTGTGTGGAACATCATCCTTTACCTGATCCTTGGATTATTGCTTCACCGCTTGCTTTCAAGAAGGATCGGTTCAGTTTTCCTTTTGTGGCAGATAATCGGAGCTGCCGTTATTGCTGCGTGGGGCCTTACCGTTTTGCTTGCTGTCATTCTGGACGGGTACACGAACAAGGGCGCCTTTCCGACCGAGACGATTTTGGAAGGATTCATTTACACGCGATATCAGATCGAGGCATTCAAGTTCATTGCGGTAATGGCAGCTAGCAATGTGATCTATGGCACCGTGCTTCACGTAGCCAGCCGGCACTACCCACTCGATAAAGGCGAATCAGTTTGAAGGTACCGGACTCTGAGTAGGGATGCGCGATCAATACGAGCAGGCACTTTGCATACTTGAATCACCGGCGAACTACCCCGGACTTCCCGAACACCGTCATGCGGATGTTTCGATGCGCGTTTTGGCGATATCCATCTTTCGAGCCTTATTCCTCGTGGGCCATCATCGAGGCATCAAAGGAGATGTTCCTTCGACGTGTAACGTGGGATCAACGTATTAACCCGGGTGTTGGGCCCGTCACCTTCGGATCGGAAGTGCCGATTGAACTATTCCAGCTCGAACCGCTTGTTGCTCAACTAAAGAGCATTCAACTCCCTCCGTTCATCCCTGTTGCCACGGTTGGCATTGACGGCACCAGCTATGGACTCGAACTCGGTTCATTTCGTCTTTCTGCTCGTCTAAGCTGGTGGGAAACTCCGCCACCAGAGTGGGCAGCATTGCAAAGCTGGCACGCGGAGGCAGTAACCAGCTTTGAGGCCCTTCTTCCGGCAAGTACACCAACTATCGACTCATGATATGGCTCGGTCCAGTTGGTGTCCGCGAGCAAGATCGAACGTATCTCGCACTACCTGCGTATTGTGAAAGTGCGGACTCACCAGTAAGCAGCTTTTGGAGGAGAAATGAAACAACTTTTCCTGGCACTTCTTGTTCCTGCCATATTCTTCGTCTCCCAACTTAATTGCTTAGCTTCACCGGATGTCTCTGGCTCCTTCGATAGAGCGAGTGCGGTCTTTATCGGCGAAGTAACTGAGATCAAGAAACCAATCTCTTCTGATCCATCAGCCCCGCTCACTGATCAGCTTCACAAAGTTAGCTTCAAGGTTGAATACTCCTGGAAGGGGGCCGGGTTTCAGGAATTCGGGACGCTGAGCCTCGTTGTCCTGTCCGATCAGGGGATTAACGACGACTGTCTTCGGAACTGTTACTGCTTTTCCTGGGGCTCGTTTCGTGAAGGGAGCAAGTACCTGGTATTCGCTGAAGAGACTGCCGAAAAGGATCTAGTGGTGTGGTCGTACAGCCAAACCTCGCCACTGGTTAAGGCCTCAGAGGATTTGAAAGAGTTGCAAAAAATGTCCAGTCCGTTTTATCGCTTTAGAGTAAAGCCGTAAACGCGACCGGGTTCCGAACGATGGTGATGAACCTCCCATCATTCCTCGACTTTGAAGCGTCCAGCCTCTCTTCCAATTCTTATCCGATCGAGGTTGGCTGGAGCCTGGCTGATGGCTCGATCGAAAGCCACCTGATTTCACCGGCAGGACTTGATAAGTGGGACGATTGGAGCCGTCTTTCGGAAAGCGTGCACTGTATTTCCAGGAGTGAGTTGCTGGCGCATGGTAAATCCCCCGACTGGGTTTGCCGTCGCATGAATCAGCAGTTGTTCGGTCAGATCGTTTACACCGATAGCCCGGCCTATGATGGAATGTGGCTAGCTGAACTATTCTCTGTCGTGAATGGTAGCCGTATAAAGTTCAAGCTCGGTTTCGTTGACGAAATTTTATTCAGTCAGATGAATCCGAAACCGGCTGGTAGATCAGCGGCACTGGAGAGGATTCGCGACTTGAAGACGGAGGCGCGGCGGCTGGTTGGCGGACAGCACCGTGCCGGAGTGGATGTTCAATATCTGATTGAGCTTTACAAGCTGGCCGCCTCACCAGAGGAGCAACCTCCGCCATGAGCTGGGACATCTTCGTACAAGAACTTCCCTCGCGACGCGAAGACAGTCGATGACATTTGAGTTCTTCACTGCTTAGCCTCGAGAGTTGGAACGAGGCCACGATAAGGCACAAAAAGCACAAAACGGCACGGCATTCAAAACCATGAAGTGTTTCGAAGTAATCATAAACGGCGAAAGAGTGTGCACCGCCGGAGTAGGCGATGATGGTGTACTCACCGGCATTCTGTCGTTCGTCAAACGGGCACAAGACGATCTGGATTCCGAAAGTCTCGATCTAAGAATCGGAGGCCTGGCGAAGCGCGAGTCCGCGACGGAACATGTTGAGTGGCTGAATCGCAAGCTCGCCGTCGGCGACGTGATAACAATCAAGATTGTCGAGGCTGCCGAATGCGATGAACCAAACAGGAAAGAAGTAACGTTCGGTGATTGTTCGTTTTGCAGTAAGAAACAGGGTGAAGTCGAAAAGCTCATTGCTGGTCCGGGAGTTTACATTTGTAACGAATGCGTAGACGACTGCTCGGTAGCATTAGCTGCGGGTGAGTCAACTGGACGGATCACGATGATAGCCGGCGACGCAGCGGAGGGCAGTTGTTCCTTTTGCGGTATGAGGCCCAGTGCTGACCTCGGAATTGCCGGTACCCCAACCGCGCGGATTTGTAGTCAGTGTGTAAAGATCTGCTGCGAGATTTTGGCGCAGGACGTGTAGCCTCAGTTTGCAATGAAGCTACTTTCGGAAACAGAGTTCCTCGCAACCACCGCCGCGCCGATGAGGCGTTTGGGCCAGGACGCCAAAGCACCGTTTCACTTCTGGGACTATTTCGATTCAATTCCATCTGCCGATTTCGAAAATCACGAGTGTTCCGCTGGTACAGTCGCTTACGTTTGGCAGGATCCGCAAGGACGCTTTCAACATGTGCTTGTCGACAGCGAAGACAAGAATGTGTTCATGGTGCTGGTACTTGATCTACTAAACCAGAGTGTTCTCGGACATCGATTACTCGACTTAAATCGAGACTATTACCTGACAGGCGACTCGCCGCTGCACGATTCTGGCACCGCGATGAATCGGCACGCCGTCAAGCATGCCATCACGCCTCTTAGGCTAATCTTCTGGGGCGCGCTTCTCTGCATCTTTGATTTTACGTTTACTGAGATGAGGAACGGTCAGGGCTTTAGGTTCGACATCTTGAATGACACCCTGGGGAGCATTCTGATTGCGGTTGGTGTTTTCCGGTTGAGCGCCCTTTCCGTGCATGACCGGTATGCGACTGCGATGAAGTTCGTGCAGGTCGTGTCGGTCCTGGCCGTGTTGGATTCGATCCGCGATCACTTCATTATGCCTCTGGACCCTGTAGTTCAGTTTGCGCTCAACCTCCTTGGCGTCGCTAGCCTGGTGGCCATCGTTGTCTTCTGTGTCGCTATGCGCTGGTTTTGCGAGAACGCTGGCCTCCGCGAGGCATCCACAAGCTGGTCGACTACAACTAAGCTATTCGTATTCATTTATCTTTTCCCCATGGGATTGTTTTACGCCATATCGGCGTTGGCGATCGTTTCAAATAGTTCGTTCAATCTCAACTTCGGCGCAGCAGATCTTCTGCTCGTGCCTGTGTTCCTGCTTCCGCTCATCCATTTGTTTGTAAGTGCGTCGCGGATGAAGCGCGCGGCAGAGACTGCGGCTGTCGTTGAGTAGAGGTGGGTGGTCCATGAAAACACTTCTGCTCATTCTCGCCTTTGGGATCGCGGCGCAAGTCGCCGGACAAGAATCCACTGCTTCCGGCGTCGTGCCACCGATGGCCTGCGAGGAATCGAAACGCGCCATCGGCTACGATTGGTTCATTGACTCGATCAAGAAAGGGCAACGCGGCGGTGGCGTACGTTACGCGTGGATGGACAAGATGCGCCAACTCGGTATCAAGCAGGCTTTCTTTGTAGTGCAATTCTCCTATAAAAATGGCTCATACAAGTACCGAGTCAAAGAGGTGAATTATCTGCGTGATTACTATTGTTACGACCGCGAAGTAACCGGGAAGCTCCGCGGCGAGATTCGAAAATCCGGTCTCGAACGCGAATTGAAGGCTGCAATCATCGAGAGAGTAAAACGGCTCGAACAACCGTACCAACCTGGAACCGTAACGGAGGGCGAGCTTTACCATTACCTCCTGGACGACGAGAATTTCCCGATAGTCGATTTCATCACGTGATTCCCGATTGGCTTCGGAGGTAATCGAGAGTGAAGCGTTCCACGCGCAAGGAACTGGCCCAACAAACCGTAGAGATCATCGAACGTGGTTCCTATCAATCCGCCACGGGTCGCGCGGTCGACATCGCGCCATCGATCCGTGGATGCCTCGAGCGCACGGAGTACCTCACACCGGAAAAGCTTGAAGAACTCAGGCAAGAGGTTCTCGGCCAGCCACCCGAAGGGTTTGTTACCAGCTTCGAGGTGGTTAACGAGACGACACTCGCCGGCATCAGCCGCCTGCTTGCCGATGGGAAAGGTCCGGTCGCAGTACTAAACTTCGCCTCAGCCAAGAACCCGGGCGGGGGCTTTCTCAACGGCAGCCAGGCCCAGGAAGAGTCACTCGCGCGGAGCTCCGCTTTGCACTCATCGCTGCTTCAGGGTTGGGACTTCTACGAGAGACATCGCGCGTCACCTTCTTTGCTTTACTCCGACGCGATGATCTGGTCGCCCGATTGTCCGATTTTCCGCGACGACGATGGCACTCTGCTGGACGAGCCGCAGTTGGTCAGCTTTATTACGAGTCCTGCTCCGAATGCCGGAGCCGCTGCGGACAACCGGCCCGAAGAGTTGGCCCACATTCCCGAGGTGTTCCGCCGGCGGTCAGAGTATGTATTCGCGTTAGCTGCAAACAAAGGATGCAACCGCCTGGTATTGGGAGCGTGGGGCTGCGGCGTCTTTCGTAACGACCCGGGACTCGTGGCTGCGACATTTGTTAACCATCTTCGACAGGGAGCGTGGTCGGGTCGCTTTGAGCGAGTCGTATTCTCGGTTTTCGACTCGTCTCCAACTGGCGAAACTGTAGCGGCGTTCCAACGTGTAGTGGCGTAATCAAGAGTGAGTATGCAACCAAAGGACGTTCGAAAGTCGATCGAGAACGAGATTGGCGATGATTGGACCGTCACCAATCATCACGATGTTGACCTGCGCCGCTCCCTGGTTGAGCCGCGCAAGATCACTGTGATCGAGCGTATAGTTCGAAACGGCAAAATTACGGACCGAACTCTTGATGTCTGGCTCGTGCTCGTCGAGCGACCCGAAACTGAGGAGGGTTACCGAATAGTGATGCAAGAAGCCGCGCCCGTGTTCGGCCTGGCCTCGCAAGGATTTCCCAACGACGAGCATCTTGTTCTTGATGGGTGGTATGGAGACTTCATGACGGCATTCGTCGGCATGTAGCCTTAGCTGGGCTGAAATTAGCGAACGCCTTCGGCGTTAAAGGAGATTCATGAAGCTCACTGCAACACTCGGAGCCGTAACCTTTCTGCTCGGTATGCTGACGACGAGCCAGACAAAGTCCAAACTCCCCTCGGTCTTCCTGAATCACTTTTACATCGTGATCGACTCAGCCACATTCAAGGACATCGAGCAGAGCCCGTTTCTCCGCAAGGAGTTTGCCGTGACGGAGCAGCGGACGACGGTCCGGACTGACCGGTCATATACGGGCCTATATTTCTACGGCACGAACACGTACTTCGAGTTCTTTGATGTGTCCAGCAATCCGGCGACGCAAGTTGGCTTCAGCGGCGTCGCTTTAGGAGTTGATCAGACGGGAGAGTTGCAACTCGTCGGTAAAGAGCTATCGAGTTTTTCTCTGGACCAGAAACCGATAACCAGACAGTACAGCGGGAAGCAGGTGCCCTGGTTTTACGCCGGCGGCCCAAAAGAGTTCCCTCTGGACACGCCCTTTAGCGTTTGGATGATGGAGTATCACCCGCGCTTTCTGGATGAATGGAACCCTGAGGCCAGCGAGCGTAATCAAGGAGTAACTCGCAAGCAGATCCTGCAACGCTACGCCGCCGTGTTGAAAGACGTCCCGGCCCAACCACACTTCGAGGATGTGGTCGCGTTGAGAGTCGCCGTTAATGAGACGGACCGAAAGAAACTGACCGAACTTTTCAAGCAGCTAGGCTATAGCGAGCACACGATTGGAGACGCAAAGGTTTTGAGGGGGCCTGACATGGAGTTGCGCCTGGTGC
The DNA here is from genome assembly GCA_044867735.1 of Pyrinomonadaceae bacterium. Classification (GTDB taxonomy): domain Bacteria; phylum Acidobacteriota; class Blastocatellia; order Pyrinomonadales; family Pyrinomonadaceae; genus PSRF01. Next base: position 15,875 of record JBIOVO010000028.1, read on the forward strand.
CGCAAACCGAAACGGCCCGAGGCATTCAGGAGATCACGATGCGTGTCCGGAGTAAGCCGAAGGATCAGGCTGAGTTTCGATTCGGGGCGAAGTCGGTTCTCAGGTTTCAAGACAACGGTCTGGCTACGTGGTCTTTTTGATCGCTCCTCTACAAACTGACGTGCGTCTTTTAGAAGAAGTCTCCAGCTTCACTGCTCACCGGCACCTCATCGTCTTTTAAGTCAGTAATCACGATCTCGGAAGTCAGTGTCTTGTGGACCGGACACTTGTGTGCGATCTCGTGGAGTCGGGCGCGCTGTTCGTCGGTGAGGTTACCTTTGAAGGTGATTGAACGTTCAATGCGATGAATGTGACCTTCCTTGTTCTGGACGCATTCCTGACAATCTTTCCGGTGAAGTCGGTTTTGTCTTAATCGCACCGTAACGCCTTCGAGTGGCCACTGCTTCCGCCGCGCATAAAGCGTCACCGTCATCGAGGTACAACTGCCGAGAGCAGCGAGCAGCAACGTGTAAGGATCAGGGCCAGCATCGTCGCCACCCGCGCTAATCGGCTCGTCGGTAATAAATGATTTACCATCCCCGTAGCGCACCTCATTGCGCAAGTTCGTTTGCGACGTGACTACGACTTCGCTCATCGACGTCCTCCTTGGTTTGCATTTCAAACACGATATGATATTAACCACAGATCTTCACGGATGATCACGGATAGATCTGTGGTCATCCGTGAAAATCTGTGGTGAGGATTGTCTGAGGCGGTTGCATGAAGATTCACGAGTATCAGGGAAAAGAACTGTTAAGAAAATACGGTGTGCCGGTGCCGCGCGGGATTGTGGCACGCTCGCCCGAGGAAGCTTATCACGCGGCTAAAGAACTCGGCGGCGATATCGTCGTCGTGAAAGCGCAGATTCATGCCGGCGGTCGCGGCAAAGGCGGCGGCGTCAAACTCGCCCGCAGTGCCGACGAAGCGAAAGAGATCGCGAGCAAGATGCTCGGCATGAAACTCGTCACGCATCAGACTGGTCCAGAGGGCCGCGAGGTGCGCGTGCTGTTGATCGAAGAAGGCTTGCCGATCGACAAGGAGTTTTACCTCGGCATCGTTCTCGATCGCGCCAGTGGTCGCCAGGTGTTCATGGCTTCGTCTGCGGGCGGTATGGACATCGAGGAAGTCGCCGCAAAGACTCCGGAAAAGATCCTGAAGGAGACGATCGATCCAGCCGTCGGTTTTCAATCCTTCCAGGCGCGCAAGCTTGCTTTCGGTCTCGGACTTCCCGGCGCCCTGGTGGGCCAGGCGGTAAAGTTCATGCAGACTCTCTACACGGCTTACGAACAGATGGACGCATCGCTTGCTGAGATCAATCCGTTTCTACTCACTAAAGACAATCGACTGATCGCGCTCGACGCAAAGATCAACTTCGACGACAACGCTCTCTTCCGTCATAAAGAGTTTCTGGACCTTCGCGATCTGAACGAAGAAGAACCACTCGAGATCGAAGCGTCGAAATTCGACCTGAACTACATCAAGCTCGACGGCAACATCGCCTGCATGGTCAACGGCGCCGGACTCGCGATGGCGACCATGGACATCATCAAGCTTGCCGGCGGCGAACCTGCAAACTTTCTTGACGTCGGTGGCGGCGCTTCGCAGGAACGAGTCGAAGCAGCATTCAGGATTCTGCTCGCCGATGAAAATGTGAAGGCTGTTTTGATCAATATCTTCGGCGGCATCGTTCGTTGCGATATGGTCGCGCGTGGCGTAGTTGAGGCCGCGAGAAATCTGGGCGTGAGTGTTCCCGTTGTCGTGCGGCTCGAGGGAACGAACGTCGAAGAAGGTCAGCGCGTCATCCGCGAGTCGGGTCTTAACTTCACCGTCGCTAACGGAATGAAGGACGCGGCGGAGAAAGTCGTCGGACTCGCAGCTTAAGTCCACAGATCTTCACGGAGGAACACGGATGGCGAGTATTGAGTTTTGGGGCGGCGTCGGAACCGTCACCGGGTCGAAGTACCTGTTCCAGACCAACAGAGCGCGAGTTCTCGTTGACTGCGGTCTGTTTCAGGGACTGAAGGAACTGCGCGAACGCAACTGGCAGGAACCTCCATTCGATCCGCGTTCGCTCAACGCAGTGCTGATCACTCACGCGCACATCGATCACACCGGATACCTGCCGCGCCTCGTGAAGCAGGGCTTTCATGGACCAGTTTATTGTTCGCGCGGCACCGCCGATCTGCTGAAGATCCTCTTACCGGATTCCGGACGACTCCAGGAAGAAGACGCGGACTATCGCAACCGGCACCGGCTGACGAAACACACGCCGGCGCTTCCGCTCTACACCGAGAAGGATGCTTACGCTTCGCTCGAGCTGCTTAAACCGGTAGCTAACACGGGCGAGGCGCTGCAAGTCGCCCCCGGAATTCATGCGAGTTTCAGAATTGCAGGTCACATTTTGGGTTCGAGTCTGGTGTTGTTGGAGTTCGACAACGCAACACCTGATGGTAAAGGGCTGCGTGTGCTTTGCTCTGGCGACCTCGGTCACTACGATCAACCAATCATTCGCGATCCAGTGCCGCCGCCGGCATGTGATTATCTGCTAGTTGAGTCGACTTACGGAGATCGCCTCCACGATCCGGAAGATCCGAAAGTTGCCCTTGCGCGAATCATTAACGATGCTGCACAACGGCAAGCGCCCGTGCTGCTGCCGGCGTTTGCAGTCGGCCGGACGCAGGAGATCGTGTATCTGATCCGTGAGCTGGAAGAGGAAAATGCGATACCGATCCTGCCGGTGACCGTCGATTCGCCGATGGCTGCGGCAACTACTACGGTTTATTCGAATCGCAAAGAAGAGCACGACGAGGAATATGCGAGCGTGCTGACGCAAAAGAAGCACCCGCTTCGTACTCGTTCGATGAGCACAGCATCTTCGCGACAGGAATCGAAACGTCTCAATGATGCGAAGGGTGCGCGCGTAATCATCAGCGCGTCGGGAATGATGACCGGGGGACGTGTGTTACACCACGCGCTGCGGATGGTACCTGATCCGGAAGCGACGATTGTGTTCGTCGGCTATCAGGCAGCGGGCACAACCGGACGTCGGATACTTGATGGTGAACCCGAAGTGAAGATTTTAGGACAGTGGGTTCCGGTGCGTTGCCGCACGGCGAAGATCGGTGGTTTCTCAGCGCACGCTGACTGGAAAGAGGTGTTGCGCTGGCTCGAAGGGATGGAGAGTGGCGTGCCGCGAAGGACTTTTTTGACGCACGGCGAGCCGGAAGCGGCGACGGCGATGGGCGAACATATTAACGAGCAGTTTGGATGGAACGTACACGTGCCGCAGTACGGTGAGAAAGTGGATCTTGTTTAGGGTTTATCGACAGATTACACAGATCAATTGATGGAATCTGTGTAATCTGTGGATAGCTTGCTATACTCCCGCACTTCTAATTTGAGGAGCATTCATCATTGAGCGTTCTAGTCGATAAATCTACGCGTCTGGTCGTGCAGGGCATCACCGGAAAAGAAGGAACTTTCCACACCAGGCAGATGGTTGAGTATGGGACGAACGTTGTCGGTGGCGTCACCCCCGGCAAAGGCGGAACTACTCACGAAGGCATTCCGGTATTCAACACAGTAGCCGATGCGGTCAAGGAAGCCGGCGCCAATGCGTCGGTGATTTACGTGCCGCCATCATTTGCCGCTGACGCAGTGATGGAAGCTGCCGATGCAGGAATCCCTGTGGTCGTATGCATCACTGAAGGAATTCCGACGCTCGATATGGTGAAAGTGAAGGAATATCTCAGCGGCAAAGCGACGCGACTGATCGGACCGAACTGTCCGGGAATCATTTCTCCCGGCCGCTGCAAGATCGGAATCATGCCCGGCCACATTCATCGTGAGGGAAACATCGGCGTCGTCTCACGCTCCGGCACGCTCACGTACGAAGCGGTGGGACAGTTGACCGCCCTCGGCCTGGGCCAGTCTTCTGCGATCGGCATCGGCGGCGATCCGATCGTTGGCACCACTCACGTCGATGCGCTCAAGTTGTTTCAGGAAGATGATGAGACTATCGGCATCGTTATGATCGGCGAGATCGGTGGGAGCGCTGAAGAAGAAGCCGCTGCCTTTGCGAAAGAGAATGTGACTAAGCCGATCGTTGCGTTCATAGCTGGCCAGACTGCGCCGCCCGGAAGGCGCATGGGCCACGCCGGAGCGATCATCGCTGGTGGCAAAGGAACAGCCGCAGAGAAGATGAAGGCGCTCGATGCCGCCGGCATTCATGTGGTGAAGTCACCGGCGGATATAGGGAGGGCGATGAAAGACGCCTTGTAGCCACAACAGAAATCCGCATATATCCGTATAGATCTGTGGCTAAATGATTCTTGCCACAACAGGCACAAGAAGGACAAAAAATAACTAAGCAAAAAAATGTCAAACCTAACTTTCGGTATCATCAAACCCGACGCGGTGGCGGCAGGACATACAGGATCGATCATTCAGAGAATTCTTGCTGACGGTTTCAAGATCCGCGGCTTGAAGTTGATTCACATGACCAGGCGAGAAGCGGAAGGCTTCTATGCCGTGCATCGCGAGCGGCCGTTCTTCGCTGGTCTAACCGAGTTTATGTCGAGTGCACCATGTGTAGTGATGGCGTTGGAAAAAGAAGGCGCGGTCAAAGCGTGGCGCGACCTGATGGGCGCGACCGATCCGGCGAAAGCTGATGAAGGAACACTCAGAAAAGAGTTTGGCGGCTCCGTCGGTGAAAACGCCGTCCACGGCTCCGATTCAGACGAGAACGCCCAGATCGAGATCTCATACTTCTTCAGCCGGCTCGAACTAGTCTAGTTTCGAATGAAGTATTGCCCCCAATGCAAACGTCAGTTTACCGAACCCTGGTTGAGCTTCTGTTCGGACGACGGCATACCACTAATTGAAGAGCTGACTCCGGCTGCGGATCCGAACTGGGATCCGCGAATTCACGGGCCACGAACCAAGACCGCCTCAGAACAGGAGACGCAATGGCTTCCGCGACAACCGCCGATGCCCGGCGCCTGGGTTGCGCCCGACCAGCGACCACCGATGGCTCCGGGTCCGTGGCAACCTGCTGGTGTCCCCTACCGGCCTTACAACCAGCAACCGAGTCAGTCGTTAGCATTGGCCTCAATGATTGTCGGTCTTTGCGGCCTCGCGTTCGGTACCTGTTTCGGCCCGCTTCCTGGAATCGTCGCCCTCATCATGGGATTGGTGGCGCAGTCGAAGATCAAGAACTACCCTCTCGAATACACCGGAAAGCCATATGCGACCGCCGGAATCATCATCGGCGCCATCAGTACGGCGTTCTTCACGTTGTTCGTCCTGTTTCTGCTTTTCCGTGTCGCACTTGGGTGACGGTCAAGGGTGGTTTAGAATCCGCTCAAGATGAAACGCTGTTCCAGCTGCAATCGGACTTACACCGATCCCAACCTCAGTTTTTGCATTGACGACGGCACGCCCCTGACCAACGTCGCTCCAGCAGACGAAACCACTGTCGTTTCGCCGCGCGCTGCCGAGACCAGTTCGGGTAGTGAATTGAATCCGGCGCCTTATCAGCCGCCGGGCGCGTATGTTCCGCCCGGGACGCCTCCGAAAAGGCGACGTGTGTGGCCCTGGGTTCTTGGAATCGGTGGGGCCTTCCTGCTCGGGATTGTGGTGGTTGGAATAGCCGCGGTCGTTTGGGTGCCGAGCGTACTGCGTCGTGCGAATGAGCGGACTCGCGTCAATATCGAAACCCGAAACGACAACCAGTCAGAGAATGCGAATGCCAACGAGTCCGCAGACAACAACGCAAACGTAGACGTCAACGCTCCGGCGCCGACAGATCGCGATCAGGTGCTGGCCCAGTTGACAGAACTCGAAAATGAATGGACAGTTGCGAACTTCAACGCCGATAAGAGAAAGCTGAGCCGGATCCTGGCGGATGATTACGTTGGTCCGGATCCTGATGGAAAGCCGCAAGGCAAGGCGGATTACATTCGAACCATTCAACGCAATACCGACATAGATAAATGGGAGTTCAGCGATCTAACCGTATTGCTGCTTGGCGATCGTGCCACGCTGGTGGGCAAGATCAAATTATTCAGCCGGGGCCGCGAAGCTCAGTTTGTTTTTAAGGATAAGTTTGTTTGGCGTGACGGACGATGGCAGGCTACTGGATCGGAAGTAACGCCCATTGAACAAGATCAAGACAATGTCAATAATCACTGACGTAATCGAATCGACTAAAGCAATCATCCAGGGAATGGGTGTTACGTTGTCGTACATTCCCAAACGCAAGTGGACGGTCCAATATCCCGACGAACCGGTGACTGTGCAGCCGCGGTATCGCGGGCAACACCTCTTGCACGTCGATGAAATCGGGCGCGAGAAGTGTGTCGCCTGTTACCTGTGCGCCGCCGCGTGTCCTTCGGAGTGTATTTACATCGTGGCCGCCGATGATCCGCGGCCGCCCGAGGAGCGCATCGGCGTCGATGAACGCTATGCTGCCGTTTACAACATCGACTATGGACGTTGCATCTTCTGCGGTTATTGCGTCGAGGCTTGCCCGAAAGATGCCATCACTCACGGCTACAACTTTGAACTGTCGGTTTACAGTCGAGCAGATCTCCTCAAGACTAAAGATGACTTGCTGATTACCAAACAGTTACAGTCGAAGAATTATCGGGTCGCGCTATCGCATGAGGATGTGGACTCCGAGTACAAGGAAGTCTAAAAAAGCTTAATCCACAGATTACACAGATTAATCTGTGGCATCTGTGGATGGTTTTCCATGTCGTTTCGCCCACATCACAGTCGCTGGGAGTTTGATCTCAAATCAAGTCCCGAAGACCTCTGGCCGTTCGTTGCCGATACCAACCGGTTCAATCGCGACACGGGTGTTCCCAAGATCGAAGTTGATGCAGGAAAGCAGCGTTTGCCAAACGCTCGGCGAAAGGTTCGTCTATCGATCTATGGATTGCCGGTTGAATGGGAAGAGCAACCGTTTGAGTGGGTGCGTCCGAAGCGTTTCGGTGTCGAGCGCGTCTACAGCAAAGGTCCGATGGCGCGTTTGAAAGTGCTCGCGGAGCTGGAAGCAAAACCGGAGGGCGGCACTCACCTCATATACGAGCTCTGGGCGACGCCGCGAAACCTGGTGGGATCAGTTGCCATACCATTGCAAGTGAACATGGTCATTGGTCCACGACTGCGAGCTGCGATTCAGAAGTACGACGGCATGGCGTCAGCCGATACGACACTGACGTCTGCTGACGTCGCTTCGCAATCGACTTTCGACCTGCAAAGACTCGCGGCGCTCAAGCAGAAGCTGATCGCGGATCTTGAAAACACGGAAGACCCGGCGCCCAGGACTGCCGTCGCCGAACGTCTCGCGAATTTTCTCGAACATGGCGATGATCTGGCCGTTTCACGTATTCGCGCGTACAAGTTGGCTGACGATTGGCACGAACCAAGGCGCCTGGTACTTGAAGTTTGTTTGCGGGCAACGCGCGTCGGCTTACTCGATTTTCAGTGGGACCTGCTTTGTCCGTTGTGTCGTGGCGCGCAACAGACAGGCGTTTCTTTGAAAGACATTCAGTCGGATGTTCACTGCGCGTCGTGCCAGATCGATTTCACGATCAACTTCGATCGTTACGTCGAGCTGACGTTTCGGCCAAATCCCGCGGTGCGAAATCTCGTCGTGCCTTCGTACTGTGTTGGCAGTCCGCACTTCACGCCGCACGTCGTCGCGCAACAGTTGCTGCCGGCAGGAGACAAACGCGAACTCAGCTTACCGCTCGAAGACGGGAACTACCGGTTACGCGCGCTCGAGCTGCAAGGCTCGCAGGATCTGACGGTCTCGCCTGACGGAGACGAGTCGGCTCAGGTGACGCTTTCGAACAACGGTTGGAGCAACGATGCCCTGCACGTGCGCGAGAGGTTTTCGTTGCAGTTGAACAATGAAACAAACGCGGAACAACTGCTGATTCTCGAGCGACTGGAGTGGAGCGATCAGGCAACGACGGCGGCGGAGGTCACCGCGCTGCAAATGTTCCGCGATCTGTTTGCGAGCGAAGCGTTGCGACCGGGTGAACAGATCTCCGTGGGGACCTTGACGATCCTCTTCACGGATCTCAGACACTCTACACAGCTTTATCGAGAGATCGGCGATGCGACGGCGTTTGGCCGCGTGATGAACCATTTCGACATCGTGAAGAAGGCGATCGCGCGCCACGATGGTGCAATAGTAAAGACGATTGGCGACGCGGTGATGGCTGTGTTCAGATCCGCTGCGGATGGTTTGCACGCGATGCTGGAGGTGCAACAGGAACTGGCTGAGCCTGCGGACGGCAGCATGCCGCTGACGCTCAAAGCCGGTTTGAACACTGGTCCGTGCATCGCGGTAACGCTGAACGATCGACTGGATTATTTTGGTTCTACGGTTAACATGGCCGCCCGTCTTGAGGGTCTCTCGTCGGGTTCTGACGTGATAATCTCAGGCTCAGTCTACGAGGATGCGAAGGTTCGTGAGTTGATCGAGTCGCAGGGTTTTACAGTGGCGGAGTTTGATATGCAGTTAAAAGGTTTTGATAACGAGCGTTTTGAATTGTGGAAAGTAAGCCGCAAAGAGGCCCAAAGAGCACAAGGTTAAAACCGAAAGACGTAGAAAGACAAATACTCGACTAATAATGCCCGCTCTTCTAGCCGCCCATGAGGTTTCAAAGATTTATCAGATGGGAGCCAATAGTGTTACCGCTCTCGACAACGTGTCGCTCGAGATTGCGGAGGGCGAGTTTGTAGCTATTCAAGGGACTTCCGGCTCAGGGAAGTCTACATTGCTGAACATGCTTGGTGGGCTCGATCATCCGACGAAGGGGGAAGTGTACTTTGCGTCCAGGCCGTTGGGACCGTTCACTAAGAAAGAGATGGCGCGTTACCGGCGTTTCTCGGTGGGAATGATTTTTCAGAACTTCAATCTCATTCCCACGATGACGGCGCGTGAGAATGTTTCGCTCGCGCTTGCGTTCGGCGGTTTGCGTGGACAGCAGCGACGCACGCGTTCGAGTGAGTTGCTGGCTCGCGTCGGCCTTGGGGATCGTCTGTCGCACAAGCCTTCGGAGCTTTCCGGTGGTGAACAGCAGCGCGTGGCTATTGCGCGCGCGCTCGCGAACAATCCGAAGGTGCTGCTGGCGGATGAGCCTACGGGGAATCTCGATTCAATTCGCGCGCACGAACTGCTGGAGTTACTCAGAGAGATGGTCACGCAGGATTCGCTAACGATCTTAATGGTCACGCACGATCACGAACTGGCGAACAGTTTTGCGGATCGCATCGTCCTCATGAAGGATGGCCGGGTCGTTTAATAATCGGAGGTTTTTATGTCACAGCCCGCTAGTCAAATGACTATAGAGGCGCTTCGGTCGGT
>JBIOVO010000029.1:0-17423 GCA_044867735.1 Pyrinomonadaceae bacterium
TGAGTCCACTAACAATTAAGCCAAAGACTGACTGTCGCTGGGACATCGTGAGTCTCGGCGAGGTGATGCTGCGTCTGGATCCGGGCGACGGCCGCGTCTCGACAACGCGCAGCTTTCGCGTGTGGGAGGGCGGCGGGGAGTACAACGTCGCTCGAGGCTTGAAACGTTGTTTCGGAATGGACGCGGCGGTCGTGACTGCGCTCGCGGACAATGCTGTCGGTCGCCTTGTTCAGGATTTGATCTATCAGGGCGGCGTTGACCAGTCGCACTTGAAATGGGTTGCATTCGACGGCGTAGGACGCACGGTTCGCAATGGCTTGAACTTTACCGAACGTGGTTTCGGTGTACGCGCCGGAGCCGGATGTTCCGATCGCGGTCACACGGCGATTTCCCAACTCCAACCCGGCGAGATCGATTGGGAAAAGATCTTCGGAGTTGAAGGCGCGCGCTGGTTTCACACCGGCGGGATCTTTTGCGCTTTGTCTGAAACGACGCCGGCGGTCGCACGCGAAGCGATGGAGATCGCAAAGAAGCACGGCACGATCGTCTCTTACGATCTCAACTATCGTGAGTCGCTTTGGAAATCGATCGGTGGCAAGTCAAAAGCTGTAACGGTAAATCGCGAGCTAGCGTCGCTCGTGGACGTGATGATTGGGAATGAGGAAGACTTCACGGCTGCGCTCGGGTTCGAAGTCGAAGGTCAGGATGAACATCACTCCAAACTCGACGTGCGCAATTTTCAACGGATGATCGAACGCGCTGTTGGTGAGTTTGTGAATTTCAAAGTTGTGGCAACGACTTTGCGCAATGCGAAGACCGCAACCATCAACGATTGGGGCGCGGTCTGTTACGCGAATGGCGAACTCTATCAAGCGCCGGTGCGTGAGAACCTCGAGATCTTCGATCGCATCGGAGGCGGTGATTCGTTTGCCTCTGGATTGATTTATGGATTCTTGACTGACCGCGGGGCGCAGTGGGCCGTTGAGTGTGGCGCGGCGCACGGTGCGTTGGCGATGACTACGCCGGGCGACACGACGATGGCGACGCTTTCGGAAGTAGAGCGAGTGATGAAGGGTGGGACAGCAAGAGTCGTACGGTAGTTTCAAGACACGGATTAGACGGATGAAAACGGATGTTATTCGCAGAATCAGGGACATCGGGGTGATCCCGGTGGTGCGTGCTACGAGCGCGGACGAAGCGATGCGTGCGGTTGACGCGATTCGTGAGGGCGGGATTTCGATACTCGAGATCACGATGACCGTTCCAGGCGCGATCGACGTGATTGCGAAAGTCACTGAACGTTTTGGCGATGATGCGTTGGTTGGTGCGGGCACTGTGCTCGATCCCGCAACGGCTAAAGCTTGTGTTGATAGTGGTGCGCAGTTTGTCGTGAGTCCGGCTTTGAACCTCGAGACGATTGCGTGTTGTCGCGAACTCGGAGTGGCCGTGATGCCGGGTGCGCTGACACCGACGGAAGTGGTCCAGGCGTGGAATGCGGGCGCCGACTTCGTGAAGGTTTTTCCTGCGGGAGCTGTCGGTGGCGCCAGTTATCTCAAAGCGTTGAAAGCGCCGTTACCGCAGATCGAACTCGTTCCCACCGGCGGAGTTTCGTTGAAGACTGCGGCCGACTTCATCTTAGCCGGAGCTGCGGCGCTGGGTGTTGGAGCGGACCTCGTCGATATCAAAGCGATTCGCGAGGGGCAGTCGTCATTGATAACAGAGCGTGCCAGGCAGTTTGTCGAGATCGTTCGCGAGGCGCGCGCTGCGTTAATAGCTTAAAAGAATTACTCGCGCAAAGACGCAAAGTTCTGACCTCCGGTAGCCGCCAGGTCAGAACTTTGCGTCTTTGCGTCTTTGCGCGAGTAAATCCTTATTTACTGATTGACGCCGCTCGCGAGAAAGCCGCCATCCACTGCCAGGACCTCGCCGTTAACAAAACTCGCTGCCTCCGACGCCAGAAAAACTGCCGCGCCCGCAAGTTCATCAACGTTGCCGAACCGGCGCATCGGTGTTCGCACCAGGAACTCTCGCCCACGCTCGGTTTCATCGAGCAGCTTTTGATTCAGCGCAGTGCGAAAGACGCCCGGCGCGATCGCATTGACGCGAACTCCGCGCGGTCCCCACTCAATCGCCAGCGATTTTGTCAGCGATGCAACTGCCGCTTTGCTAGCCGAGTAGGCTGCGACTTCATACAGCGCCACGAACGAAGACAGCGAAGCGATGTTGATGATGCTGCCCGACTCGCGTTCGAGCATGTGGCGCCCGAAGACCTGCGCCGCGCGCAGCGTGCCGGTGAGGTTGGTATCGATGATGTCGTTCCAGTCGGTCTCGGAGAAGTCGATCGTGGGCGCGCGTTTCGTGCGCCCGGCCGAGTTAACCATTATGTCGACTTTGCCAAACGCATCGATCGATTCTTCGAGCACGCGCTGTAACGACGACCGATCCGAAACATCGGACGTGACGCGAAGCGAGCGTCGTCCACGTTGCTCGATTTCCGCCGCCGCGGTTTCGACGAGATCGTTTCGCCGAGCCGTCGGCACCACATCGGCGCCGGCTTCGGCCAATCCCTTCGCAATCGCAAGTCCGATTCCGGACGTGCCGCCAATTACAACCGCAACTTTGCCATTGAGTTCGAGACGAGAGTAGCTCATGTGGTTTGACCAATTGTTTGATTCAGACGGTCTTTGTGTAGCATCCCCGACGCGCAGCCGTCAACTGCTAAAACTAACAAAGATCCAATGAATTAGACGTGGTTTGCCCACAGGCTTTGTTAACTGAAATGTTGCTTGTGAGTTTCGGAAGCCGCGTGTTAAAGTCGTGGCTCGAAAGCCGGATTGGTAAAACCACTTAGACTATGGCCAGCGTGGAACTACCCAGAGCTACTTCGATCAGGGATTACGCCATCGTTGTCGATGCGAATGACAACGTTGCTGTCGTGAAGAAGGCGACGTTTGCTGATCTTGAGGTTATGTTGACGGATGGGACGCTGGTACGACTTCGCGGCGCCGTGCCTCCGGGTCATCGTTTCGCCACCTGTGACATTCCCGAAGGCGAGTTTGTAGTCCAGTTTGGGCAGCCGATCGGAACGTCGCTCGGCATCGCCAGCGGTGAACAGATCACTCACGCAAACATGACGAACGAGGTGCCGATCGTTCGCGATCTGCCGGAGAGTCTCCACACTGCTGCGCCAAACTACATTCCCGAACTTCAGCGCCTGACTTTTATGGGTCATCGCCGTCGCGGTGGGCGGGTCGGAACGCGCAACTACGTCTTGATCGTGCCGACGAGCATGTGCGCCAGTCATGAAGCACAGCAGATCTCAACAATCGCGGAGTTCACTCTCTACAATCGCGACAAGTATCCGAACGTCGATGGTGTCGTGGCGATCCCGCACAACAAGGGTTGCGGCTGCCAGGACGGATCCACGATCGACGTGATGTTGCGCACCCTTTCAAACTACGCCGACCATCCGAATGTTGGGGGCGTCATTCTCATCGATCTCGGTTGCGAGAAAACTAACCTGGCGCAAGTCGAAAAGTATCTGCTCAAACGAGAGAAGTCGTTTGACAAACCGGTCGCGAAGATCGGCATACAGGACGTCGGCGGAACTCAGGCCGCGATTCAAAAGGGTTTGAGTGAAGTGGAGCGAATGCTGCCCGAAGTAAATCTGAGCGCGCGTGAAGAGTGCTCGATTAGTGAACTCACGTTGGGCGTGAAGTGCGGCGGCTCGGATGGGTTTTCGGGCATCTCGGCCAATCCGTCACTCGGACGTGCTGCGGATCTGCTGGTCCGATCGGGCGGCACGGTTTTGATTACTGAGGTGCCGGAGTTTTGCGGTGCGGAACACTTGCTTGCGAATCGTGCGAAGGACGTCGAAACCGGACGCGCGGTTTATCGCATGGTGGATTGGTACAAGGAGTACGCGTCGAAGTTTGGCGCCGTGCTCAACAACAATCCGAGTCCGGGAAACATCGCCGGCGGCTTATTGAACATCACGATCAAGTCGCTCGGAGCGATCGCAAAGGCTGGCACGACGCGCGTCGAAGGCGTCGTTGAATACGCGGAGACTCCGAAACACCGTGGTCTGAATCTGATGCAAGGGCCCGGGTACGATCAGGAATCGACTCCCGGTCTCGTAGCGGCCGGCGCGACGGTGGTCGTGTTCACCACGGGCAGAGGCACCACGATCGGAAATGCAATCGCACCGGTGATCAAGCTGGCTTCGAACACTCCGATCTTCGAACGGATGCACAACGATCTCGATCTCTCCGCGGGCGGTGTGATCGACGGAACGGAGACGATCGACGAAGTTGGGCAGCGCGTGTTTGAAGAGATCTGCCGAGTGGCGAGTGGCGTCCAGGCGAAAGCCGAAGAACACAAGCACCGCGAGTTCCAGTTCTGGGCTGAGCAGACTGTATCACTGTAATCTGTGGTTACCTCCCTTGATTTAGCGACTCTCGGCGCAATCGTCGAACAGGCCCTCGACGTGATCCAGCCTGGAGAACGCGTACTCGCCATCATTCCTGACAAGACCCGCGACGACAACACACATCTTCTTTTCCCAGTCGCAAACGAGTTTCTTACGAAGTGCGGTGTTGCTTGTTTCGACGCGCTCGTCGCACAGGGCACGCACGCGGCGATGTCGGAGTCGAAGAAGCTGGCCAAGATCGGGTGCGAGGAATTCTCCGGTCAGCTATTCGATCACCGTTGGAATGAAACCGACGAACTGATAACGATCGGCGAGCTAAGCGCCGGCACTGTGCAAGAGCTGACTGGTGGCATCATCGATCGTGCTGTTCCGGTGACGATCAACAAATTGCTTGCGCCTGGGATCTACGACACTGTGCTTGTATTCGGCGCGACTGTGCCGCACGAAGTCGCTGGGTTCGCAGGTGGCGCAAAGTATTTCTTTCCCGGTGTGGCGGGGCCGGAGTTGACGCACACGACCCACTGGCTCGGCGCGCTCGCGGGTATCGAAAACATCATCGGGCGCGTTGAGACGCCGACGCGTCGATTGATTGAAGCTGCGACAGAGTTGATCGTGGCGCGCATCATTTCACTCAACACGGTCGTATCGCGCGAGGACGACGAGTTAGTGACGTACGCGCTGTTTACGGGTGATATTCGTGAGGCGTTTCGCAGGGCCGCGGAGGTAAGTCGCCGCGTCCACATAAGGTACACGGGAAGGAAGTACAAGAAAGTTATCGCGTTACTCGATCCGCATTACGATGAATTGTGGGTGGGCGGCAAGGCGAGTTACAAACTCGGCGCCATAATCGAAGAAGGTGGTGAGTTGATCATCTATGCGCCACATTTGACGAAGTTATCGGAGACGCATGGGGCGCTGATTGAGAAGTATGGCTACGCGCCGCTAGAGAGTGTGCGAGACATGTTGGGTGTGTCGCAGGAACTGCGGGAGAATTTGTGCATCGCCGCGCACCTCGCGCACGTGGCGTATGAAGGGCGGCACAGGATTACGATGGCGAGCGGATTGGATGAGGAGACGTGCCGCCGCGTGAATCTCGGGTATGCGGATTACAGGACACTGCGTTACGAAAGTGAAGATCCGGATACGTTTGTGGTCCGAGATGCCGGACGTGACCTTTATCAAGTCTAGAAAGATTTCTCGCGCAAAGGCGCAAAGTTCTGACCCTCCGGGCAGCCGAAGGTCAGAACTTTGCGTCTTTGCGCCTTTGCGCGAGAAATCTTTCTTCAAGCTACTAACGCCGCCTCAACCTCCAGGTTACAACTCGCAATGAACTGTTCCAACTGCCGCCCACCAAGCGGCGTCGAGAACAGATAACCCTGCCCATTCTCGCACTCCAATTTCTTCAGCAGCCGCAACTGATCTTCCGTCTCAACACCTTCAGCAACCACATCCATCCCGAGGTTTTGGGCCAGCGCCACGATCGTTCGCACGATGGCGAGGTTCTCTTCGTTCTCCATCATCTGCGTCACAAACGACCGATCGATCTTCAACGTATCGATCGGAAATTTCTGCAAGTAACTCAGACTCGAGTAGCCCGTGCCGAAGTCGTCGATGCTCAACTGCACCCCGAGCTCTCTAAGCTGCGTCAACAATCCAACCGCGGCATCGATATTGTCGCTAAACACTGACTCGGTGATCTCCAGCTTCAAACAACGCGGTGGCAGTTGAAACTCGTGAAGCAGGTTCGCGATATTCTCGACCAACCCCGGTTGATTAAACTGCTTCACCGACAAATTGACGCTGACAAAGAGCGGCGGCGACGCGGGATAAGTTTGCTGCCACTGTCGCGCCTGACGGCAAGCCGATTCGAGCACCGTCTGGCCGATCGTCAGGATCTGACCGGTTTCCTCAGCAACAGGGATAAAGTCTTTCGGCGGGACGAGCCCAAACTCCGGATGACGCCAACGCACGAGAGCTTCGAATCCAATCAACGTGCGACTTTCGAGCGACACGATTGGCTGATAGTCAACGAACAGCTCTTCTCTCTCGCACGCGCGCCGCAGATCCGTCTCCATCTTCAAACGGCTCATGATTTCGCCATGCATGTCGCGGCCGAAAACTTCATAACGCGCCTTACCGCGAGTTTTCGCACGATGCATCGCGGTCTCGGCGTCGCGCAGCATGTCTGAAACGTGTTCCGCGTATTCCGAAGCCAGCGCGATGCCGATGCTCATCGTCGTGTAGACTTCCTGGCCAAGCAGATTGAAAGAAATTGACAACGCCTGTTGAATGCGAGTCGCAACCGACGATGCCTCTTCTTCACCTGAAACGTCGTCAAGCAGCACTGCGAATTCATCACCACCGACGCGCGCGAGCACGTCGCCCTGGCGCATGCAGGTCTTAACTCGATGTGCGATCTGAATCAACAGTTGATCCGCGCTTGCGCTACCCAGACTATCGTTGACGAGTTTGAATCGATCGACGTCGAGCAATAACACTGCGCACTGGCGAGCCTTATCTTCCTTTTGCGCGACTCGCAGTTTGAGCAGATCGTAGAAGCGCGCGCGGTTCGGCAAGCCGGTTAGCGTGTCCTGAGTTAGCTTCTCTTCAGCCTTCTTGCGATCGCTGATGTCCTGGACCTGGAAGAACAAACGCTTTGTGCCCGTCTCCGAGTCTTTCAAAAGCGAGACGTGCCATTGCACCCAAACCGTGTGTCCAAGTTCGTGCAGGTAACGTTTCTCCTGTTCGTGACTCTGAATGTAACCTTCCAGCACGCGCTGGATGTACGACTGCACGTGTCGCAGATCTTCCGGATGAGTTAACCGTTGGAAACTGGTGGCGCGCAACTCCTGCTCTGAATAACCCAACAGCTTGCAAAGCGCTTCGTTCACCTGAAGCCAACTGCCATCCACTGAAACCACTGCCATTCCGATCGCCGCGTGGTCGAAAGTTCCATGACCACCGTATGGCTTCGTGGCGGCTGAGATCGCGAACGGTATCGAGTTGACGGCGAACTGCGTTTCCGGCTGTTCAGGTGTTTCAGTCTCACGCGACTGCCGGATCTGAGTTCGTTCCGATTCGCGACGCCGCTTCATGCGTTTCTGTTCGTACATGGCCTGGTCGGCCTGTTCGAGCAGCTCTTCGAAGCACGTCATGCTTTCCGGTTCGAGCGTCGCCACGCCGATACTGAAGGAGAGTTTGTGTCCGCGCGTTTCCGTGGCGTTGTAGGCTTTCAGGTTCTCATTGAGACGCGCGATCGCGTCTTCTTTATTCGCGTTCAGGTCAGTTACGAGAACGGTAAACTCGTCGCCGCCAAGCCGCGCGATGATGTCGGAGCTGCGGAAACTGCGATTGAGTATTGCCGCCGTGTTGATGAGCGCGTTGTCGCCTTCGTTGTGTCCAAACTCGTCGTTGATCCGCTTCATGCCGTCGAGGTCGATGAAGAGCAGGACCAACGGTTCCTTTTGCCGGCGCGCGAAATCGAAATACGGCGCGGCCTGCTTGAGCAATCCGCGACGATTGAATAGTCCGGTTAGATCATCCTTGAGCGAACTGTTGCGCAGCGTCTCTTCAAACTTTTTGCGCTCGGTGATGTCGCGCACGACCTGGACCAACCCGCCGCCATCGACGCTGGAGATCGAGATCTCGAGCGGGAATGTGCTGCCGTTCAGTCTCAGGCCCAACGCCTCACCGCGCCAGGAGCCGTCACGCCAAACGGCCGGCATGATCTGCTCTTTAAGACGAGTCAGTTCTTCGTCGAAGTAAAACATCTCCCAACTGACGCCGATCAGTCGGTCGGGCGCGGCGTAACCGAAGATCTTCGCGTACGCATCGTTCATGTAGATACAGACACCGCAGTGGTCGATGATCGCCATGCCGTCCATCGAGGCCTTCATCGCTGCGGCTTGTTGGGCCAGCGAACCGGCGGCGCGTTTACGTTCAGTAATGTCGCGAGCAACAACAGAAGCGCCGCTCATGGTTTTTTCGTCCATGATCGAGCAGATAGTTAACGAAACGTCGATCGGCGTGCGGCCCTTCTTGAGATGGACCATCTCGTGCTGGTTAACGTTTTCACCACGTGCGACTTTCTCGAAAAGGAGTGTTGATTCCTGACCGCGACGATGATCGAAGAGCATAGAGATCGGCGCGCCCAATGCTTCCTTGGCCGTATAACCGTAAATTCCACGGGCGCCACGGTTCCAACTCATGATTACGCCCTCGGTCGTAACGCCGATGATTGCGTCACGCGAAACGTCCACGATGCCCTGGAGGCTGGATAGTTCATGCCTGACAACGGTTAGTTGTTCGTGCGTAGATCTCCAACTTTTCCAGACGATGGCGCTGGCGATTACCTGGACCACTATGAGAACAATGATTAGTTCAGTAAGAATCGATCCGAAGAGGGCCGGAGCGATGAAACAAAGTCCGAGCAAACTCGGAATCACGATAACAGGGAGGGGCCACGATTTGCGGCTGGCGCGGGAGATGAATGACGTGCGGTTGAGAAACATGATTCTGGGTCGAGTAGGGATTGAGGCGGGCAAAAACTGGGAGATTCACCACTCGTTAGTTTGTCAAAGTCGGCATCAGGGCACTGGGGCCCTCGCGGTGGGTAAAGCCATTCCCGTGCCAGCTTGAATCAAGGAATTTTGTGGCCTCTGTCCGTCAACGTAACCGAGGAATGTGAGCAATCTGACCGAGGGCCGTTATTTTGATTTCTCACGCAAAGGCGCAATGGCGCAAAGTTAAGACCCGCTGGGCAGCCGAAGGTCTTCCTTTGCGTCTTTGCGCCTTTGCGTGAGAAAAAATCGTTTGACTTTCTGGCCCAACGAGAATATTGTCCCGCGCACCTCAAATGACCTTTAACTATTTACTCGGAGACTCAGTTGGCTGGACCTTATTCTTCTTCGCTCTCGTGGCGATTGCCGTCTTCACGCAACTCACGAAGCGGACGGTATCCAAGTCACTGCCGGTCTTTCTCCGTGCCTTTATCAAAGCGGCGCCGGCGCTGTTCCTGAGCACGCTCTGTTTTTACCTGGAACTGTATCTGATCGGAGCCGGGTTTTTATTGTGCGCCGCGGGAGACGTGCTGCTCGATCTTCCCGAGGAAAGGTTCCCGCTCGCTTTTGAAATTGGCGTCGGCTCGTTTGGCGTAGCGCTGATCGTGTTTGCCGTTGCCAGCTATTTCAAACCGCTTCAAGGCCATCCGTTGCGGCCGCTGTCGCTGACCAACATCGTCATCGCTTTATTTATTATTCGGTGGATCTACTTCAAGATCCCGAAGTCGCGTCGCATACTCGAAGTCTCTTACTTCGGCTTACTGATCGTCTCTAACTTCTTCGCGTCCACGTCGAACGCCGCGGTGTTTCTCGGAAGTTCGCTATGGTTCATGTCAGATCTATCGATCGGACTGAGCACCTACGTTGAAGACACTCCCGCCAGCAGCCTGGACACACTCGGCCTCTACGACCTCGGTCTTTACTTTCTGGCAATCGGCTTTCTCAATCTTTAAACCACAAAGACACTAAGACACTAAGTAAAACTTTGTGGCTTCGTGTCTTTGTGGTTCAAAAACATCTCACGAACTCAGCCGAGTTCGGACAGTGCGTGCAGCGCCGCAAACTTTTCTGGTTGATTTGGCGCGAGCAACAGCGCCTGAACCGGATCCGTAAGCGCGCCCTTCAGAAACTCGGTCGTCCGCTGCAGCCGCGTCATGCTGTTGATGTCCTTCATGATCGCGTACTCAACCCGCGGCTTCGTGAGATCGACGATGATCGTCGAGCCGCCACGAAACGTGTGTGGCTGAGATGATCCATCGAACTCAATCTGCCTCGACTGAGTCAACGCCACGACAACCTGCGGCGTCGGATTTCCATCCGGCCCAACACGGTTCGCGCGCCGTAGTGCATGCACTTCGAATGTCTCCGCTGGATCGAGCCCGAGCTGCGATGCGAACTCAGGCGTCTCTGCAAAGATCTTCGTGAGTGCTTCGTGTAACTGCTGACGCTGATCTCGCGTCCGATGAAACAACTTTTCGCGATCAGTGATGTAAAAACACGCATCCGCGTACTGTTTCAACTTACGGATAATCCGTTTGTAAGGGGCCGGCGGATTCTCGAAGTCCATACCAGACCAGCGCAGTGTGTCCACTGAAAGCGTATCCAGATCTCTCGGATAGATCCCGCGTCTGCGAAACGCCTCGACGAAAGCCACGCGATAGTTGTATTTGTCATCACTAACCAGATCCGCGTCAGCGGTAATGATGCCGCGCAGGTACTCACCGAACGTGATGTCAACCGGCGGAATGTAGTCGAGCGCGCGAATGCACATGTTCAAGACGTGGCCCGCGGCTTTCGCTGCTTCACTCGCCAAACGTTTCACGAGGTCCGGATGGATCGCGCCCTCCGGTAACACGCCGGTGCCGCCGGTATAGATTCTGAGCAAGTCTTCGGTGCGTCTTTCGTAGATAGCGGTGAACGCATCAAAGACCGCAGCGACGAGGATCGCGCCACGTGAGTGTGGTTTCATGATCTTCTGATAGTCAGCCGGATCGGGCTTCAGCGGCACCCACTTGCCTTCTGCATCGAGACTGCCGATCGCCTCTCGCAGCGCGCCGCGTTTCCCGGTGGCACGTCCGAATTGCAACGCGAGGCTGCCGAGAATCGACTCTGACTTGATATCGCCTCGCGTACGACTAATCTCGGTTTCGAGAATCTCCGGGATCGTGAAGTGCTGCATCAGAGCGACGATGTCCGCAAAAGCTTCGTGCAGCGCGAGCACGTCGGGGTTCGTCGCTTCATTAAAACGGCGATGCATTCCGTCGAGAATCGCGTGCGTGGTTTCATGGGCCACGATGTCGTGCGACAAACAAGAATAGACCTTGCTACCCGGCACGTGATTGCCTGGATCCGACGCCGACGCTTCGAAGTAGCCGAAGAGAAGCGCGATGTCGTTCGGACTGTAAAACGCATTTGCCTGGCGCAGTGCGTGAGGCCGGATCTCGAGATGAGGTTCAAACTTGCTGTCGTCAAATCTATTCTCGCGATTGATTCGAGGCCGCCACAACACCGGCCGCCCAAGAGCGCGCTCGAAGTGCTCGATTGTTTTCATCGCGACCGCATAGACCATCTGTTGATGAAAACCTGCGTTGCCTTCTGACGGTTGCCAGCCATCTTGCGCAAGCAAGCTCGGTTCGTTGAGATTGACGGGCTCGTACTCTTTCCCTGACGCATCAACGTCAACAACTTTGAGATACTCACCCTCCGGACCCGCTTTCAGATCCTCCCAGCGCACCTTCAAAGTGATCTCGTTCATTCCGGCCGTCGCGAGACTCGTAGACAAACTCGGATCGACTGCGTATGCACGAATGCGACGATATGGCGGAGTTGAAAGAGCTACCTTCGCGCTGCACGCGGCGGGCGCTTCCTTCACGACTTCCTTCGGCGCACCTTGCACTGAAGTGCCGAACACCAACGAGTATCTTGAAGCGACGTGCTTTCGCAGCGCGACCGACGCCTTATCGTCATGAATCAGCGCTTCCATAAACTTTCGCAGGTTCTCTTTCGGCACCGGATCTCCGGATTCCGGATCCGGCACCGCTTCCTGCAAGTTTTTGTTCATGAGCCAACGTTGCGAAAGCTCGATGTCAAACATGCTTTCGCGTGGTGGTGGATCATCAACGCCCAATCCCGTCAGGATGCGCAGCACCGAGAAAGAATCTCTGTCGGCAGGGGTCTTCGGAAGATTGAACATTGGCGCGACCTGGAGCGCCGCGTGTGCCTGCATAATTCCATGTCCGAGATGCTCGGCATCTACGCCGCGAGCTTTGGCCGAAGTGAACAACGCATGACGCACGGCCTCAACCCGGCGCCAGTCGCGGGGCAGGCGGCTTTTGTTTTTCTCATACCAGAGTGCGACGGCCGCGGCGATTTGCGGTGTGGCGGACGACGTTCCTTCGCCGTTTAGCCGGACAACGTTGTCGCAACCAAACACGGGCCAGGGAATGTTTGGTGTGTAAGAGGAGAGCGCCGCAGTCATGGAGCTATTGGGGCCCCAGTTTCCCTCAAGCTGTCTGAAGTCGAGATCGAAATAAGTCTTGTCGTTGGCCATCACGCCGCAGACGCAGATCGTGCGGCGATAACGTGCCGGATAAACGACGTGATGCGTGGGTATGCCGCCCTGACTGTTACCGGCCGCGGCGACGATACAGATGCCGGCCTCGTAAGCAGCGTTGACAGCTTCGTTCCACGTGCGTGAAGGCGCGCCGCCCATGCTGATCGAAACGACGTCGCAGCGCTGATCGATCGCGTAGCGCAACGCTTGTGCAAACGCACTCGTAAAGAAAAGCACGACGGAGTTTGAAATGCGGAGCGGAAGGATCTCGGCGTCTGGCACACCGCCAAGCCGATCATTCAACTGTGCAATGTGACCGCCCGCGAGTATTCCGATCGTGCCGGTGCCGTGTCCTGAGTTGTCCGGGAATGCGTTGCCGCGGTTGGGATCATTCGCGGTGTTTGGATCGCCATCGCCGTCGGCAAAACTACGCTCGAGGTCGTGCAGGATGTTCGCAGGTTGGGCCTCGTGCCGGCGATCGTAACCGGTATCGATGTGCGCGATGCGCGTACGAGGATCGGTGAACTGAACGGAGTCGCGCGCTTTTCGCAGTTGCGTGAACTCGTCGCCAAGGTGCCAGGCATTCTTGTCGGGACCTTTGATCTTCCCGCCGGTGTCATCCTGCGGTGGAATCGAGTTGCAATCGGAGTCGGCGGCGAATGGTGCGCCGCCTGGGTTCTTCTCGTTCGTGTCAACAAAACTCTGGGCGAGATCCGGTTCAGCGAACAGTATTGCGGACTCTTCGATTCCGAGTTGTCCGGCGACCTGGGAGTGGGCGAGATCCCACGGCGTTTCGGCGCCGTCGGGCATATCGGCCATGAACCACGCGGGCTCCGCTCCGAGCCCAAAGGCGGCTGTTTGCGGTGACGATTCGTAGAGCGGCCGCAGGTTCACGCGCGGATCAGCCGCAGCAAGCGCGACCGTGGGTGTAGGGAGGAGTTTTACCAGGAGTCGATTTGGTTTTGACATGATATTTGACCTTATCTCTGCGATCTCTGCGATCTCTGCGTATCTCTGGGTTCTCTGCGTATTAAACAAATCTTGACGCAGAGTGCGCAGAGGGACGCAGAGAAGAACTCACATGTTATTCGCATCGCACCAGGCGCGAGCGGCTTGCACGCCTTCTTCGACCGTCTCTGGGAAACGGCGCCGCTTGAAATTGAAAAGATAGTGTAAGCCGACTTCTGCTTTGAGCTCGTAAACTTTAATCGGTCGCCCAAACTCACCGTGCTGCCCGCCGGCGATCGCAAGGTTGTTCGCTTCGATCCGCGCCAGCACGCTCCGGTGACTGTAGTTGGCGGTCGCTTCAAAGATCCCGAAGAAGTTGCCCAGGAAACCCTTGCCCCACTTGCCGCGCTCGCTCGTGGTCCAAATTATCCAAAGTTCGTCGGCGCCACGGCGAATTGCTTCTTCGAGATTGCTGGCGGTGTTGAAAACCGCGTCGATGTACGTGTCACCCTCGATCTTCACCGGCGGGAAAAACACGGGCAACGATCCGGTCGCGATCAGAAAGTCTTCTGTCATCTCGGGGGGAGTTACCGGGCGCAGGTAGTGTTTGGAGAAGTTGTAGACGTTAAAGGTCGCGTCGCGTTGACTGGCGCGCACCTTTTCCAGATCGATTCCCCAACGTGGAAAGATCTTCTTGCGAAATGCATCGAGCTCAAAAAACGATTCGGCGAAGAACAGTAGCGGCAGTTGTGACCAGTTTGGGTCAACTGCAGTCATCGGTTTGAAGTGTCGCCAGTTATCGGCGATCTGTTTGCCGCTCATCCCCTGCACCCACATCGCAAGGTTGAAACAAGCGGCGCTCACGCCATCACCGTGATCGAATTCGATGCCGGCTTCGTCGAGCCACACTTGAAGCACGCCGGCCTGAAACGGGATCTTGAGTCCACCACCAGCGAGCATCAAGGAGCGCTTTGCCATCGGAGGACCTCGTTTCGCTTTTCATTGCGCGTCGGCGAGGATGGCCTCCGCCGCCTTCTCCGCAATCATGTAGATAGGCATCACCACAAAGAATCCCGGAATTCGGGGAAAGACCGACGCGTCAACGACACGCAGTCCTTTCACCCCTCGCACGCGAAACTTTGAATCAAGAACTGCATCCGGATCGTCATCGCCGCCGATTTTGCACGTGCACGATGCGTGATGGCCCCAGGAGCGATCCTGAACAAACTTATCGATGCCTTCCTGCGAGCTGAGGTCCACTCCCTTCATACACTCGGGATCGATCGGCAATCGCTCCTTGGTACCTTTCAAAAGGCTCTTGACGATGGCGACGCCCTCACGCATCGCCTGAAGGTCCTTCTGAGCGTCCGGCGTCAAGTTGCCGTTAGCGTCGCGCTCAAAGTAATTGAAACTAACGTGAGGTGGATCAAGTGGATCGTTGGAGTTAAGCGTTACCTTCCCGCGAAAGCGTGCGTGACCCTTTAGCAACAGCCATGTCCACTTGTCGTGCGGGGGCGTGACTGCTTCCTTGGACCAGCCGGTGTAGTAGCCGACAAACGCTCCGGGAACGCCGAAGATAAACAAATCGGGTTCGTTGTTCTCAGCGACGCTGGACTTAGCCAGAAATCCGATTACCGCGCCATTTGTAGCGTACAGGCCGGTGTACTTGTCCCGCCATTCGGTGAAGAACTCGTCTCCTTCTTCACCTTCGGCCGGCCCTGTAAACGTCGCCTTGGCAAGCAAAGGAAACGGTTCCTCTGCCTGCGCCACGATGCCCACTTCGTAGCGATCCTGAAGATTCTTGCCAACGCCCGGGAGATCGACACGAACCTTGATGTTTATCTCTGGTCGCTCCAACTCTTCGCGCGGACCGATGCCGGAGAGCATCAACAACTGCGGCGTTATGTACGCACCGGCGGACAGAATGACTTCACGTTTCGCGCGCACCTCCTGAGGCGGACCGCTTGGTTTTCCAAATCGTTCGGGGTTGCGGTCGGCGCGATAGAGTCCTTCGCCCGGAAGATAGCGCACGCCCACTACTCGCTTATCATCGGCGGAATCAAAGATGAGCTCAGTTACGTGACAGTTCGTACGCACTTCCAGTTTTCCGGTATCTTGGCCGGCCTTCACTCGCTCACGGGCGCCCGCGCGACGGCCCTCGCTGTCGATGGCCATCGGCACCAGGATCACGCCTTCGCCGTTGCGCAAGCGCAGATCGTTCGGATCGACTCGCGCCCGCCAGCGCACGCTGAGCGGCAAATACGGCCGGTACCAAAACCGAAATGGAAGAAGTTTTCGGTGTGCCCAAAAGGAGTGCTTGACGATTTCACCAATCGACGGATCAAGATGTGTGATTGCCGAGCGTCCTAACGAGAGAACGCTGGCGTTCCGCGTGGGCAACCAACCCTCAGTTCCGTGACCGGAAGAGCTCGCGTGGCGGTGACGCCAGTGCTCGACGCGTGCAAAGTACTGGTCCATTTGGCGAGGCGCCCAACTCTTGTCCCCCGTCGCATCGACCACTGTTTGCCAATCGCTGTCGTGTGGCCGGATGATGATCATTGCGTAGTGCGCGGTGCAACCTCCGACAGTTCGCGCCCGCGGGTAATAGACGCCGTGTCGCCCGTCCTTCAGCTCTACCTGGTATTTCGGATCCTTTTCCTGGCGCTCTTCGTCTTCGTAATGCCGCACGTAATGATCAAGACGCATGTCGGGATCTTCCGTGGCGTTGCCATGAAAGACGGGCACCTGATAGTTGTACGGCCGATGCTCTCCACCCGCTTCGATCAACAGGACTGAATGGCCCGCCTGGGCCAGGCGCGCCGACAAGGGACCGCCGCCCGCGCCAGATCCGACTACGATGTAATCAAACTGTGCAGCACTCATTTTATTTTTCTCTTTTTAACCACAGATTCCCACGGATAAAACGGATTAGATCCGTCTTTTATCCGTTATATCCGTGTTAGAAGGTCTTCAGAAATTCGATCAGGTCGCGTTTATCCTGCTCACTCAAACGTGATTCGTCACCGAATTGGCCGGTGCCGAAATAATGACCGCGATTCACAACGTAGTCAGGACATTTACTCAGCGCGATCAAACTATCGACCAGTGGAGTGAAGACGCGTTTTGCATCTTCATCGGTCGCATTGGGTGGAAGCTCCTTCAGTTTCTGTTTGATCTCCTTCACCAGTCCGAGCAACTTCCAGTCGTACTGAATTCGATCCCAGAAACCCAAACCTTCCGGCCGGATGTTCAAACTCGCGAGCAGACCGACAGGCGTGTCCGGTGGAATCGGACCAATCTCGATGCTGCCGTCGGCTGAGAAAATGCTTGGGAACAGAAGGTCCCCAAAACCTTCGACGAGGTTGGGCACGTATCCTGGCGCCACACGAATCGAGCAACGTTGCGTTGTGCGATCGATCAAGCCGGCATTAACGCCACGCGCCGCGAGCACCGGATCTTTCGCGCGTTCCTTGATCAACAACATCTGTTCGATCGAGTCCTGGAACGACTTCATCCGGTCATCAACTGATCCGCTCGGATAAAAAGTACCGACGGAGTTGTTCTGCAAGAACGGCGCAGTGGACCAGAGACTTACAAGCGATGCTGGTCGCGTATACCCACGGCCGCCGCCGGGCATCTCATACGCTCGTTCTTCACCGGTAACCGGATGAATGACTTTGATGGTTCCGACTGAAGGCAGATCTTTGTAAGTGTCGGAAGAGAAGTTGTCCCAGATATTGCCGCGAATCGCGTTGGTGGCCAGCGGGCTGCACGCGTTCGTCTGGATTAGTGTCGATGGAACTCGATGTTCCGCTGAGAGATAGTTGTGGTCGAGGAAGTCAGGCGCAAGGACAATCGCGCGCATCTTCGTCTTGAACTCGTCGGTCTTGGTCCAGTTCCAGTACTCTTCCCAACACTGCAAGTAGTTTGGACC
>JBIOVO010000030.1:0-8291 GCA_044867735.1 Pyrinomonadaceae bacterium
GCCTGAGTGACGTGTACTCGCAGCGCCCCGGCCGTGAACGTGCCCGATTCCGCAATCGCCACAAAGGCTCTTAATTGTCGAATTTCCACAACAGCAAGGCTCCTGATATCAAGATGGATTATCGTAATAATAAAATCTTTTAGTTTGGATTATAAATCAGCGACCCCTAGAATAAACAATCAATGTTAATAGGACTGTTTTCTAGTCGGATCGACCCCCAACTGTGAGCAGCGAACGACGAACAGCAGATCTCCCTCCGACTGGACGCTTGCACTCGCAAAACTCAGTTGTGGGTGTCGATGGTGGCGGGACCAAAACCGAAGCCATAATCATGGACACCAATCTACGGGTGATTGGCGATGGTCTGGCTGGTCCTTCGAATCCTCTGCGCGTAGGAATTGCCGGAGCTGCTGCGGCTGTCCGCCAGGCGATCGATAACGCTTGCGTCTCGGCCAGGCTCCGTCGCGGAGATCTCGTTGCGGCTGAGATCGGACTCGCAGGCGCGCGCCGCAGGGAACTCCGCGAGCGAATGCGCGAAACACTCGCGCCGCTCGGTATCGGCGAAATCGAAGTCGTCACTGACGCCGACATTGCTTTGTATGGAGCGACTGACGGTGCTCCCGGACTCGTCGTCATTGCCGGAACCGGATCGATCTGTTGCGGCATCAACTCACGCCGCAAACGCTTTTGCGCCGGTGGTTGGGGACCGATCGCTGGCGACGAAGGTGGCGGCGCCTGGCTCGCGCGCCGTTCGTTGCGCGCTGTTGCTCATGCATTCGACGGACGTGGCCCAAGAACCGCTCTCACTGAATTGGCCTGCGCTTACTTCCACGTTACCAGTGCTGACGACCTGACTACGGCGATTTATGCGCCGACGATCACGAACGAACGTTTAGCTGGTTTCGGTAGGGATGTCGTAAACGCCGCGAAGGATCACGATCCAGTGGCGCTGCAGATCGTTGCCGATGGTGGCATGGAGCTTGGAAAAGCCGCGGTTGCAGTGATTCGTCATTTGCAGATGGAACGCGATCGGTTTCAGATTGCTTATGTTGGTGGTGTCTTTCGAGCCGCAGGCGAGTTGATGCTTGGGCCTCTGCGTGCGGAGGTCAGCAAGGTTGCGCCGCGGGCATTTTTCGAGCCGCCTCACTTCGCTCCGGCCGTGGCTGCCGCTAGAATGGCGCGTGAACGCATGAACCAGATCGCGCTCGCTGTGTAGCCACAAAAGGGTGCAAAGGGCACAAATGAATAAAAATGATTAAAACCTCTTTGGTGCTTTATGTGCTTTTTTGTGGCTGATAACTTTCCTTTGCGGCAAGTATGAATGCACTTCCAATCACTGAGCAGGAAAATCCGCGTTCACAGAATTTGAGTTCGTTATCACCGGCAGAGATCGTCGCCCTCATGAATGAGGAAGACGCGTTGGTCGCGGGTGCGGTGAAACTCGTGCTCGGTGATGTCGCCCGGGCCGTAGATGAAATCGTGGCGAGACTTGCGAAGGGTGGCAGACTCTTTTACACCGGCACAGGAACTTCGGGCAGACTGGGCGTGCTCGATGCTTCGGAGTGTCCGCCGACATTTGGGGTTTCGCCGGAGCTGGTCCAGGGAGTGATCGCCGGCGGTTACGATGCGTGTCATCGGGCGGTTGAGGCTTCGGAAGATGATGCGGATGCTGGTGGGGCGGACCTAAGGCAGCGCGGTTTTGGAGCGGGTGATGCTTTGGTTGGCATCGCAGCGTCAGGTCGAACTCCTTATACTGTCGGTGCTGTTACTTATGCGCGATCGATTGGTGCGTTCACTGTTGGTCTGACGTGCGTTCCCGGATCGGCGATCACTCAGGCGGCGGAGTTGAGTATCGTTCCGGTCGTTGGACCAGAGGTTGTGACGGGTTCCAGCAGGCTCAAGGCAGGCACGGCGCAAAAGATGGTGCTCAACATGATCTCGACCGCGACGATGGTGCGGTTGGGGTATGTAAGCGGCAACCGCATGTCGAACTTGCAGCCGAAGAACATAAAGCTGCGAGATCGAGCGGTAAGGATCATCGTTGCGGAAACAGGTTTGGACTACGAGCAGGCTGAACAGGCGCTGATCGCGGCGGGGAACGACTTGAGAATTGCGCTTGAGACGTTGAAGGCAAAATGAAGATTTCTCGCGCAAAGGCGCAAAGGCGCAAAGTTCTGACCCTCCGGGCAACCGCAGGTCCGAACTTTGCGCATTTGCGGCTTTGCGCGAGAAATCTTTCCTAGTACATGAAGGCTCTCGATTTATTAATCATCTTCGGTTACTTGATCGGCATCGTGCTGTTCGGCACGTGGTTCAGCCGTAAACAAAAGACCACCACCGACTACTTCCTCGGCGATCGCTCGGTCCCCTGGTGGGCGGTTGCGTTCTCGATCGTCGCCACCGAAACCTCCACCATCAGTTTCATCTCCGTTCCCGGCATCGCCTTCGCACGTGGCGGTAACTTCCAGTTTCTCCAGTTAGTCTTTGGTTACCTGCTCGGACGCATCGTCATCTCGATACTTTTCATTCCCGCTTACTTCAGCGGGAACCTGCTCACAGTCTATCAACTCCTGGACCAACGCTTCGGCGGCAAGATCAAGATGCTCGCAGCGTCGCTCTTCGTCGTCATGCGCAACATCGCCGACGGCATTCGCCTCCTGCTGACAGCAATCGTGCTCGCCGCCGTCTATGCCACTTTTCAACCGAATACAAGCCCGGAACTGATAATCGCCGGCTCCATAGTCCTGATCGGACTCGCGATGATCATCTTCACCTACTTTGGCGGCATGGAGGCCGTGATCTGGGTTGAGGTGATCCAACTCGGAATCTACATCGCGGGCGCCGTCGCCGCCGCGATCGTGCTGATCAATTCGATCAACGGCGGTCTCACGACAGCAAGCTCGCTGGCGGAGCAGTTTGGCAAGTTCTCGCTGTTCGACTTCTCTTTCGACCATACAAAGATCTACACCTTCTGGTCGGGACTGATCGGCGGGTGCTTCCTGACGATGAGCACACACGGAACCGATCAGTATCTGGTCCAGCGTTACCTTTGCACTGATCGTCCCCGCAAGGCAGTGGTTGCTTTGTTGACGAGTGGCGGAATCGTGCTGGCGCAGTTTATCGGTTTTCTTTTTATCGGAGTCTTGCTGTTCGCGTTCTACCAGCCGTTTAGCGATCCTGCTTATGCGACGGCCGCATCGACGGCGTTTCCGTTTACCGGCGGCGATCGCGTGTTTCCTGACTTCATCACGAAGCACATGCCAACCGGACTCTCAGGGCTTGTGGTGGCCGCGATCTTTGCGGCGGCGATGTCGTCTTCGCTGAACGCGATTGCAGCGACGGCCGTGAACGATCTGTATAAGCCGTTTCGTCCGGCGCGAGACGATAAGCACTATCTAAAGGTCTCGCGTGTGCTGACGTTGCTCTGGGGCGTCGTGCAGATCGGCGTTGCGCTCGCGGTGCGCAATCAACCGGGATCGGCGTTAAGTATGGCACTATCGATTGCGTCGTTGATTAATGGTCCGATTCTCGGTGTGTTTTTGGTTGGGACATTGTTGAAGCGAGTCAGCCAGGCTCCGGCGCTGATCGGGATGCTGGTGAGTTTGGGAGCGATGCTGTATGTGTTTCTCGGGACGAAGATCGCGTGGACGTGGTATGTGTTGCTCGGAAGTCTGATTACGTTTGTGGTGGCGTGGGTGGCGAGTTTCGCGTTTGGTGCGGCCGCGGAGACGGCGCCGGAGTCGGTCGGCGATCTGGGATGAGGCGCGCAAAAAAGGGATTTCGCACGCAAAGGGCAAAGGCGCAAAGGAAAAGCAAGGAAGAGATCTGAATGAGGATCAGTCGTTATCTATCGTCAGTGTTAGCCATTCTTCTGATTGGAATGTCCGTGTCGACCGCGCGGCCGCACATGATTCCAATCGCCAAAGCTCCTGACAAGGTTGGTGCTTATAAACGAGAGCCATCACAGAAGGCGTTGAAGTGGGCCAACGAACAACTAAAAAAGATGTCTCTTGAAGAGAAGATCGGTCAACTGATCTCCGTCGGAGTTAATGCGACTTTTCTCAACCAGGACTCCGATGCATACAAAGCACTCAAGTATCAGATCGAAAACAACAAGGTCGGCGGAATCATCCTCTTTCGCGGGCCGGTTTATGAATCGGTAATTCTCGTCAATCGCATGCAGCAGTTGGCTCGCTACCCTCTGCTCATTTCCGCCGATCTGGAATATGGCGCCGGAATGCGTTTTGAAGATACGGTCAACTTTCCCTGGAACATGGCGGTGGCCGCGACCGGCAATCCTCAATACGCACGACGTCAGGGTGAGATTACCGCCCGAGAGGCGCGGGCACTCGGCGTGCAGCACGTCTTTGCCCCGGTGGTCGACGTCAACAACAACGCTGCGAATCCAGTGATCAACGTCCGTTCTTACGGAGAAGATCCGGCTGAGGTCTCGCGTTTCGCGGCAGCTTTCACCGAGGGCGCGCAGAGCGCCGGTGTTATCGCCACGGCAAAACACTTTCCAGGTCACGGGGACACCGCAGTTGATTCACATCGTGGTCTACCGGAGATCAACGTAGCTCGCGAACGTTTGAATTCAGTCGAGTTTGTTCCGTTCAAGGCAACGGTTGACGCGGGAGTAGGTTCGGTGATGGTGGGCCATATTGCGCTGCCGCAGATTGACCCCACACCGGTAAAACCTCTGCCCAAGTCTATGAAGAGCAAGCCAATCGACACCAACGAAGATGGCGAGATCATCGAAGAGAAATCGACGATGCCGGCAACGATGTCTCCAGTAATGGGCGACATACTCAGAAAAGATATGAAGTTCTCGGGAATGATCGTTACTGATGCTCTCAGCATGAGCGGCTTGACGATCTACTTCACGCAGGAAGAAGCCGCGGTTCGTGCCCTCGAAGCCGGCGCGGATATGTTGCTCAAACCGGCGGACGTTGATGCTTCTTTTCGGGGTGTGCACCAGGCGGTGAAGAGTGGCCGCATCACCGAGCAACGCGTCGAGGAATCAGCGAGAAAGATTCTGGCGGCAAAGTACGATCTGGGACTCGTGGATCAACGAATCACGCCGGTTGACTCGATCGATCGCATAGTAGCCAGCAAAGACGTTTACGCCCTTGCGACTGAGATCGCCGAAGACGCCGTCACGCTCGTTCGCGATGAAGACAAGCTGTTACCGCTCAAGAACCTTACGCCCGAGTCGCGAATTTTCAACCTGGCGGTTACAAACGGCGAGGATCGCAACTGGATTGCGAATGCGTTTGTCTCGAGACTCGCGCGGGGCGGCGTGAAAGTTGAAACGATTGTGCTCGACGAACGATCGACAGAGCAGGAAGTGCAGAAAGCGATTGAGCGGGCGAAGTCGGCGGATCTGGTACTGGCGTCGTTGTACGGACGCGTGCGATCAGGACAAGTAATGAGTGTCGGCGTACCTGATGCGGGAGCGCGTGCGTTGTCGGCGGTGATTGAAGCGAAGGCGCCGGTGGTTGGGATCAGTTTTGGGAATCCTTACTTGTTACAGAGCTTCCCGGGGCTGCGGACGTACATGGTGGCGTATGGCGACATGCCGAGTTTGCAGCAGGCGGTGGCGAGAGCGTTGTTGGGCGAGATTGATATTGGCGGGAAGTTGCCGATCTCTCTGCCGGGACTTTATCCGCGCGGAACGGGAATCCAGGTAAAGGCCACTAAATAATCCTTTTTTGAACCACGAAGGCACAAAGACACAAAGTTCTATCTCAGCTTTGGGCCTTTGTGTCTTTGTGGTTAAAAGAATGCTAAGCAAAAAGACTCCCTCAATCATTCTCTTGTTGATGTTGGTCCAGCCGGCGCTGGCGCAGTTGCCTTTAACGAGGCCTGAGTCAGTTTCAGTCTCGACTTCGCGGCTCGCGCAGATCGACGACGCGATTGCGCAGGAGATCTCAAACAAGCGTTTGCCGGGAGCTGTGGTCCTGGTTGCTCGTAAGGGCCGCATCGTGTGGCGCAAAGGGTACGGCGCGCGCGCTGTGGAACCGTCGCGCGAGCCGATGACGATCGACACGATCTTCGATCTCGCGAGTCTCACGAAGGTCGTTGCCACTGCCACCAGCATCATGATCCTCGTCGAGCGCGGCAAACTTCGCCTCAGCGATCCGGTTTCACTCTACATCCCCGAGTTGAAAGGCGAGGGCAGGGAACGAGTCACGATCGAACAACTGCTGACTCACGTCTCCGGCTACGCGCCCGACTTTGATCTGCGCGAGCGTTGGACCGGTTACGACGAAGCCATCAAAAGACTGATCAAAGAACCGTTACGCAATCCTCCCGGCACTCGCTTCACCTACAGCGACATCGGATTCATCGCGCTCGGTGAAGTCGTCGCGCGCGTGAGCGGAATGCCGCTCGATCAATTTGCGCAAAAGAACATCTTTGCACCACTCGGAATGACCAGCACTGCCTTTCAACCACGCTCAGTGTTGCAGACCAAGATCGCTCCAACGGAAAAACGGCGCGGGCAATTGAGTTATCTCGGCGACACTGCTGAGAACGCGGGCGCCGATGGTGAAGTGTGGCTGCGTGGTCAGGTACACGATCCCACTTCGTATCGCATGAACGGAGTTGCCGGACACGCCGGGCTCTTTTCGAACGCTCACGACCTCGCAATTTACTGCCAAATGATTCTCAACGGCGGCTCGTATGGCGGCGTGCGCATTCTTGCGCCGTTGACTGTTGCAGAAATGACGCGGCCGCGCATCGTCGTCAGCAGCGGCGGCACGCGCGGTCTTGGCTGGGACATCAACACGAGCTTCTCGACGAATCGCGGCGAGTTGTTTCCGCTCGGTTCGTTTGGCCACACGGGTTTCACCGGCACCTCGATCTGGATCGATCCTGCAAGCGAGATGTTTGTGGTATTTCTGAGTAATCGCGTTCATCCCGATGGCAAAGGCGATGTCGGACCACTGCGCGGGCGCGTCGCTTCCATCGTCGCAGCGTCAGTGACGGATACGGCTGTGGTCGATCGTGCGCGCGAGCAATCTGCGAAGTATTACGCGGAGACGATCAAGGGCCTTCAGCAGTTCACTTCGCGTCTTGAAGGTTCCGGCGTTTCGGCAAAAGTGTTGACGGGCATCGACGTGCTCGAGCGCGACAACTTCAAACCGCTTGCCGGTATGCGCATCGGGCTCGTGACCAATCACACCGGACGAAATCGCGAAGGACGGCAGACGATCGACGTCCTTCATAAAGCGCCGGGCGTGAAGCTGGTCGCACTCTTTTCTCCCGAGCACGGAATTCGTGGCCTGGCCGATGAGAAGGTTTCCGATTCGAAAGATGAGAGCACCGGCCTTCCGATCTATTCGCTCTACGGTGAAACTCGGCGGCCGAAGGCCGAGCAGTTAAAAGATCTCGACGCCCTCGTGTTTGATATTCAGGACATCGGTGCGCGCTTCTACACTTACATCTCGACTCTCGGCTACATCATGGAAGAGGCGGCGAAGGTGAAGCTGCCGGTGTTTGTACTGGATCGGCCGAATCCCATTGGCGGCGTGGACGTGGAAGGGCCGATTGCGGACAGCGATAAACTTTCGTTCATCTCGTATCACACGATTCCGACTCGTCACGGTCTGACGATCGGCGAGTTGGCCCAGCTTTTTAATAAGCAGCGAAACATCGGCGCCGAGGTGCGTGTGATCAAGATGGAAGGCTGGCGGCGGACGATGTGGTTTGACGAAACAAGTCTTACCTGGATCAATCCGTCGCCAAACATGCGCAGCCTGACTGAAGCGACGCTCTATCCCGGCGTTGGTCTACTGGAAACGACGAATGTTTCCGTTGGTCGTGGCACTGACACGCCGTTTGAAATCGTGGGCGCGCCGTGGATTCAGGGCGACAAACTTGCGGACCACTTGAATCAGCGTGGCCTGCCGGGCGTGAGGTTCGTGCCGGTGCACTACACGCCGAAAGCTTCAGTATTCAAAGACGAAGCGTGTGGTGGAGTGAATATCATCATCACGGATCGCGCGACGTTTCGTCCGCTGCTCACCGGGATCGAGATGGCACTCGCGTTGCGCAAGCTTTATCCGAACGACTGGAAGGTGGACAACTACCTGCGGCTGCTGGTGAATTCGGACACGCTCGATCGCGTAAAGCGTGGCGAGCCCGCGCGAGACATCGTGGCGTCGTGGAACGCGGGCCTACAGGAATTTAGGCGCGCTCGATCGGAGATTTTGTTGTACTGAGAGGTGCTCGAAAGAATTTCTCGCGCAAAGGCGCAAAGGCGCAAAGTTATGACCCTCCGGGTAGCC
>JBIOVO010000031.1:0-12963 GCA_044867735.1 Pyrinomonadaceae bacterium
CGTTCTGGCTTAAAAAGGGCACGTTCAAGACTCGACCAATAACTCACGCCGGGTGCTTCAGTTGTCACAACCAGGAAAGCGAGCTCGCGCCGCTACCACCAGACTGCAACGCCTGTCACCAGCTCTCAGCACCAACAGCGCTGACCGATTTTGATCCAGAGTTAACCCGAAAGATGGGAGTCGATGACTGGTCCACGTTGACGGCGTGGCGTACGCGGCGGGCGGCAGGGACGTTTCGTCATGAAGCGCATGACATGAGCTGCGCAACGTGTCATGACGCAAAGTCGCAGAAGGTTGCGGTCAAATCGTGCGGCGGTGTTGAAGGGTGCCACGTGACAGCGACGACCGACGACGGCGGCGTGCTCAACTATGAAATCGACCAGAGAAAAGCTGACGACAAGTTTGTTTGTGTGAAGTGCCATATCGTGTTTGGCGCGAAGCCGGTGCCGGCGAGCCACAGCGCGTTGATGGTGAAGTCGCCATGAAGATCCACAGATTACACAGATTTTTGTTTGCGTTGGTCGCTATGCTGGCGATGGCCGAAGCCGTGCAAACCCAGGACTACTCGCAATTCAAACACGACAACCCGCAACACGCGCGGTTGCCGTGCCTGCTCTGTCATCGACGAGAGACCAACGCGGCGCAGCCGACCCTGCCTGGAAAGTCGAAACATGAGCCGTGCACGGGGTGTCATGCGCAACAGTTCAGCGATTCATCCAGTCCGATCTGCACTGTCTGTCACACAAACGTCCAGGCAGGCGCGATGAAGCCCTTTCCGGCGCTTCGAAGTTTCAATGTGAAGTTCGATCACGCTAGTCATTCAGGATCCGGCTGCGCGACTTGTCATCGTCAGCAGCGTCGAGGGTTGGCGCTTTCTATACCCGCCGGACTAAACGGGCATACAACCTGTTTTGCGTGTCATACACCGGACGCAAAATCAGATGATGGGCGGAATCTATCGTCGTGCAGCACTTGCCACGAGTTAGGGCGACCCGTTTGGCCCACGAGCCGGTCCACCGCAGCTCGATTGGGCTTCAGCCACCGGAATCACGGCCGCGCGCAGAATCTCAGTTGTGGCTCGTGCCACCGCGTAATAGCGAATTCGAACAAAGTCACGAGCCCGGTGGCACTCAATCATCATGCGCCCGCGCGTGCCGTGAGTTGTCTGACCTGCCACAACGGAAAGAGGGCTTTCGGCGGTGATGACTTCTCTGCCTGCACGAAGTGCCACAAAGGATCGTCATGGCGGTTTTAGAAGATGGAACGAGAAACACAGATGAGTGAAGCAGCAGAAAAACCACCAACCGCAACCCTTTTTCGCAACTACATAAGCTTCATTGGAGGAGTGATTGCGGCGGGCAGTTTAGTCAGCATCGTGCTCTTGCTACTGCTGGATTTCATGAGGACTGCCGAAAACCCATATCGCGATCTCATTACTTTCATCGTGCTCCCCGCATTTCTGATCCTGGGAATAGTAATAATTCTGATCGGCGTGATTCTCGAGCGTCGCCGTCGACGGCTCAGGCCCGACTCGGACATCGCGCCGTTCCCCAAAATCGACTTGAACGACACGCGCCAACGAAGAATCGCGGTTTCCCTGCTCGCGATCGCATTCATATTCGTATTCATGAGCGCGTTTGGCAGCTACCGCGCATTTGAGTACAGCGAGTCAGTGGAGTTTTGCGGCAAGGCGTGTCACAGCGTCATGAAGCCTGAGTTCGTCGCGTTCCACGCAACCTCACACGCCAAAATTAAATGTGTCGATTGTCACGTAGGTTCAGGCGCTCAATCATACGTACGCGCGAAACTCAACGGCGCGCGCCAGCTCTATTCCCTGGCTTTCAACACCTATTCAAAACCGATCGCCACGCCGGTTCACAACATGCGATCGGCAAACGAGACGTGTGGCCATTGTCATTGGTCAGAGAAGTTCCACGGCGCCCAACTCAAGACGTTCAACCACTACGCCTACGACGAGCAGAATTCTCTCCGGCAAACGAGAATGCTGATCAACGTCGGTGGCGGAAGTCCGGAGGCCGGTCCGGTCGCGGGAATTCACTGGCACATGAATCTGGCAAACGAGGTGACGTACATCGCAAGCGATGCTCGCCGACAGGTCATCCCATGGGTCAGCGTAAAAGATCGCCAGGGGAACGTCGTCGAGTACTACGATCGCAGCCGTCCCCTAACCCCGGAACAGATCGCAACCGGGGAAAAGCGAAAAATGGATTGCATTGATTGTCACAATCGCCCGGCGCACGTCTTTCTGCCGCCGGACCAGGCGATCGATCAATCGTTCGCGGCGGGAAGAATTGATCCTTCCCTGCCGTATCTCAAACGAGAAGCAGTTGCCGCTTTGACTCACGCTTACGCCACTGAGGATGAAGGCGTTAAAGGAATCGCCACACGGCTCGATAACTTTTACCGAACCAACTACAACCAGGCTTACAGTCAAAAACCAGAGTTGGTTAAGAACGCGATCGGGGAGACCCAACGCATCTTTCGCACCTACTTCTTCCCGGAGATGAAAACGAATTGGGAGAGTCATCCGAATAACATCGGTCATTTCTATTCGTCAGGTTGTTTTCGTTGTCACGATGGCGAGCACGTCAGCAACACAGGAAAAGTTATCTCGAATGACTGCAATGTCTGTCACACCGTCTTATCTGACTCAGCACGGCCCGCGACGGTCATCAAGACCGTATCCGTCCAACACCCGGTCGACCTAGGCGCACTTGCCGATCGGAAGTGTGAGACGTGCCACAAAGCCAACGAACCTTTCAAACATCCAGTCAATCTGGGAGACATCTCGATGTTCCAGTGCGTCGAGTGTCACCCGAAGTAACAGACAGGATTACAGAATTTAACAAGAAGGACTCCTTCCTGTTTAATCCCGTCAATCCTGTCTAAAAGGTGTCCTGTCACTCCACCGGTACTTGGTCCAGGCAAAAAGCAGAGACAGGATTACAGAATTAACAAGAAGAACTCCTTCCTGTTTAACCCCGTCAATCCTGTCTAAAAAAGTGTCCTGTCACTCCACCGGGATCTTACTGAGACATCAGTCTGAAATTTGCGCGTTCATACGCAGCGGGATCAGGGATTCTGTCGAAGCTCATGTTTCCGCGCATCTCATTTAGGGAGTTCCACTCGTTCTCCGCGAGCCACGCAACCAGATCCTCGCGGATCGTACGCAGGTGACCTGGCCCGTTGCGGACCAAAGCCGAAACAAGTTGTGTAACATGCGCGCCCGTCATGGTTGCTTTGACGACGTCCTGTGCCGTGTGTACTCCACCGGCGACCGCCACCTGTGCTCTTATTCGTCCCGCCACGGCCGCAGTTCCTCGCAACCGCAGCGCGAGCTCTGAAGAATCTGACAACTCCACCCACCGTCGTATCTCTAACTCGATCGTGTCAAGGTCCACTTTATGAAAACGCGTGAAGAGCACGAGTGCATCAGCGCCGGCGTCGTCCAGTTGATGTGCAAAGTGAGCAAAGGCTGTAAACAGAGGCGAGAGCTTCACGGCTACTGGAATGCTTAACTCCCGCTTTACATCACTCACGATCTGAATCATGTTGCGCTCGACTTCGGCGCCGCTCATCGTCGGATCACTTGCCGCATGGTAGAGATCCAACTCAATGGCGTCGGCGCCGGCCTCTTCCATTAGCCGCGCATAAGAGGTCCAGCCTCCCGCGGTCGAGCCATTGAGTGAAGCAAACACCGGTATCGCAACCGTCTTCTTCACGCGGCGTAAGTGCTCAAGATACTCATCGGGTCCCGCCGCCAGTTCCGGTTCGGGTGAATACGACGTCGCTTCAGCATAAGACTCACCATAGCTTTCGTCCTGGAAAAACCCGGCCATCTGTTCGCTGGTGATCTGCTCTTCGTAAAGTGGCCGCAGGACCAACGCCGCGGCGCCTTCGTCTTCAAGCTGCTTGACCGTATTGATGTCGTCGGTTAGCGGTCCGCCACCGGCGATAAACGGATTCGGTAGACGAAATCCGAGGTAATCGACGTCGAGACTCACTTTTCTTTATCTCCATTGGCCGGAACGTTGTCGCCGTTCTCATCGAACGACACCTTGATTCCCGCCAGTTGTTGATAGACTGAGTACCGCCGCTGAGCGGCCTTCTGAGATTCCTCGAGAAAGTGCTTGAAGCGGTCGGGATCGGCACGTTCAATCATTCGGAAGCGCGACTCGTTGCGCATGTAGTCGGCGACTTTCGCCTTTGGCGGTCCATAGTCGAGATTAAGCGGTGGTTCGCCTTTCACCAGTCGCCGAGGGTCAAACCGGTAGAGCGGCCAGACTCCCGACTCGACTGCGAGCTTCTGTTGTGCGGCGCCCTGGGCCATGTCGTAGCCGTGCGCAATGCAGTGACTGTAGGCAATGATCAACGATGGTCCGGCGTACGATTCGGCCTCGAGGAAAGCCTGGGTCGTTTGCAGCATCTTGGCGCCGAATGCGACGCGGGCGACATAGACGTGTCCGTACATGTTCGCGAGCAGACCGAGATCTTTTTTGCCCACAGGCTTGCCGGAAGCAGCAAATTTCGCGGCCGCTCCCAGCGGTGTCGCCTTTGATTGCTGGCCACCAGTGTTGGAGTAAACCTCAGTATCGAGCACGAGTATGTTTACGTCGCGACGATTTGCGAGCACGTGATCGAGTCCGCCGTAGCCGATGTCGTAGGCCCAACCATCGCCGCCGACCAACCAGACGCTCTTCTTCACCAGATAATCGGCGATGGTTTCCAACCGGCGAGCCTCGGCTGATTCGATACCTGATAGTTTTGCAAGCAAGGCCTTGACGCGCTCACGCTGCGCCTGAATACCGGCCTCGTTGCTCTGATCGGCATTCAGCAACTCAGATGTCAACACATCACCAACTTCGGAAGCGAGACGCTGAAGTAGCGCACGTGCGGCGGCGACGTGAGCATCCAGTGCCAGCCGGAAGCCAAAACCGAATTCGGCATTGTCCTCGAAAAGCGAGTTAGACCAGGCCGGCCCGCGGCCGTCGCGATTGGTCGTGTAGGGTGTTGTGGGCAGATTACCACCGTAGATCGACGAACAACCGGTAGCGTTGGCGATGAGCAAACGATCTCCGAACAGTTGCGTGAGCAACTTCAGATAAGGAGTTTCGCCGCACCCTGCGCACGCGCCGGAATACTCGAAGAGCGGTTCGAGAAACTGCGACCCCTTGTGATCGAAGCGCGTGATCTCCGCGCGCGAAAGTTCGGGAAGGTTCAGGAAGAAATCATAGTTGGCGCGCTCCGCTTCGCGTAGAGGCGCCTGGAGTTCCATGTTGATTGCCTTGTGTTTCGGATTGGTCCGGTCCTTCGCGGGACACACGTTGACGCAAAGGTTACAGCCGGTGCAATCCTCCGGGGCCACCTGGATCGTGAACAGCTTTCCTTTGTGATCTGCGCCTTTGTACGCGGTGGATTTGAACGTTTCCGGCAGACCAGCGAGTGCTTCGGGCTCGTAAGCCTTCGCGCGTATCGCCGCGTGAGGACAAACGAGCGCGCACTGATTGCACTGAATACAGATCTTCGGATCCCAAACCGGAATCTCACGCGCGATATTTCGCTTCTCCCATTTTGCTGTTCCCACCGGCCACGTGCCATCAACTGTAAAGGCGCTTACCGGAAGCAGATCCCCCTTGCCGGCGAGCATTACGGCAGTGATCTTTTGCACGAAGTCTGGGGCGAGTTCAGAAACTACCGGCGGACGCTTGCGAGTGGTGCTCGTCGCCGTCGGCACTGCAACCTCATGAAGATGCGCAACGGCCTGGTCCACTACTTCGCAATTGCGTCGCACGACTTCAGGCCCGCGTTTGCCGTAGGTCTTCTCAATCGCCTTCTTGATCTGCGCCAGGGCTACGTCCCGAGGCAGCAGCTCGGAGATCGCGAAGAAGCAAGTCTGCATTATCGTGTTGATCCGTCCGCCCATTCCGGCTTGCTGCGCCAGTGCATAGGCGTCGATGGTGTAGAAGCGAATTCGCTTCTCAATCATCTGCTCCTGCATCTCCAGTGGTAAACGCTCCCAAACACCTTCGGCTGGTCCGGGCGCGTTCAGTAAAAAGACGGCATTCGGCGCGGCGTACTCGAGCACGTCGATCTTGTCTATAAACTCAAACTGATGACAGGCGACGAAGCCGGCTTGATCGATCAGGTAAGCCGAGCGAATCGGCCGCGGGCTCGTTCGCAGATGTGAAACTGTGATCGCTCCTGACTTCTTGGAATCGTAGACGAAGTAGCCCTGTGCGTATTGATTAGTTTCGCTACCGATAATCTTGATCGAGTTCTTATTCGCGCCGACAGTTCCGTCCGCCCCGAGACCGTAGAAGATCGCGGCCGATACATCGCCGTCAGCGGTGCGAAACGTCGTGTCCCATGGCAGCGAGAGATGGGTGACGTCGTCAGTGATGCCGATGGTGAAATGGCGGCGCGGCTTGGCCTTGTTCAGTTCGTCAAAGATCGTCTTCACCATCGCGGGCGTGAATTCTTTCGAAGACAAACCGTAACGACCGGCGACAACGGTTGGCTCACCGTCAAAGCGTGATTCTCCCAGCGCACGCGCTTCGGCGAGCGAGGTCACCACATCGAGATAGAGCGGATCGCCCGGCGCTCCAGGCTCTTTCGTTCGATCCATCACCACCAGGCTACGCAAGGTGACTGGCAGTGCAGACACAAAAGCTTCCCGATCAAACGGACGATACAGCCTTACCTTCACCACTCCGACCTTCTGTCCCTCCGCCACGAGTTGTTCCACTGTCTCGTGAACGGTTTCCGCGCCCGAGCCCATGATCACGATCACTCGTTCGGCTTCGCCGTGTCCGAAATACTCGTACAACTCGTAGCGACGTCCGCTTCGCTCTTCAAACGTGCGCATCAGACGTTCGACGATGCCCGCGCAGGCGTCGTAGTAAACATTTGCTGCTTCACGCGCCTGGAAAAAGACATCCGGATTCTG
This sequence comes from Pyrinomonadaceae bacterium, assembly GCA_044867735.1. Taxonomy (GTDB): domain Bacteria; phylum Acidobacteriota; class Blastocatellia; order Pyrinomonadales; family Pyrinomonadaceae; genus PSRF01. Next base: position 6,968 of record JBIOVO010000031.1, read on the forward strand.
CGCGGTACCACGCACCACTGGACGGTCGGGGGTGAGAGCGCGTCTTCGATGGGCCTCGATAGCCGGCTCGGAGATCAAACTGCGGAGATCATCGTCGCTGATGTGTTCGATCTTTGCGACTTCATGCGAAGTGCGAAAGCCGTCGAAGAAATGGAGAAATGGAACCCGCGATTGCAGTGTCGCCGCGTGGGCGATCGCCGCGAAGTCGTGGGCTTCCTGTACTGAGTTGGAACAAAGCAGTGCGAAACCAGTTTGCCGGCACGCCATCACGTCTGAATGATCGCCAAAAATCGAAAGGGCGTGCGTCGCCAGCGTCCTCGCAGTCACGTGCATGGTGAAAGGCGAGAGCTCTCCGGCAATCTTGTACATGTTGGGGATCATGAGGAGCAGGCCCTGCGAGGCGGTAAACGTCGTGGATAATGCTCCGGCTTGCAAAGCGCCATGAATTGCACCCGCGGCGCCGCCTTCTGACTGCATCTCCGCAATCTCTGGCGCTACACCCCAGAGATTTGTTTTTCCGCGACTCGCCCAATCGTCGCAGAGTTCGGCCATCGGAGAACTTGGAGTGATCGGAAAGATCGCAACCACTTCGCTGAGACGGAATGCAACGGAAGCGGCGGCTTCGTTGCCGTCGACGGTGATGTAGTTCGTAGACGTAGGCGCCTCCTTTGAGAACAAAGGAATCCTACTCGTGTCACAGCACGCGCATTACTGTCATTTTTAACAGGACATCACGCGCGACCTTCTACGAAACCTGGCTTTTGCACAAGAAGTCAGGTTTAGCCTGCGAAGCAGGCGAAAGCATAAAGCCTGGGGCGCAAGCCCCAGGATCGAGACAAAACAGCAACGTTAGCCGGCACACTATCGACGACTTTTTGTGCAAAGCCACGAAACCTGTAAAAACTGACAGTTCTTGTTCGCGGCTGGAGTTGCTAGCTTCGCAGGGCACTCATGACTTGTGTTCAAGGGTAAGGAGGAACATGAGCAACTTAACGAAGTTCACAAATGCTTTGGCAGCGGTGGTGGTCATGGCTGCGGCACTCCTGGTGAGTGTTAGCGCACGGCCTGACGTGCAGCCTTCAGATACGACGGCGTTTTACAAGGCGAAGTGCGTTGCTTGCCACGGCAAGAAGGCGGAGAAGAAGTTTGATGCGAGTCTACCCGAAGACCAATCGATCGACGCAATTCTAAAGGGCAAGAAGGCCGCGAAGCCCCCTCACATGCCGGGCTATGGCGAAAAGGGAGTGACGAGCGAACAAGCCAAGGCGTTGCTGGAGCACATGAAGCACTTGAAGGCCGGTGGGTAGACTTCAATCTTCGATCAGCTTCCAAAGTGAAACGGAGCGGCCATTCGCGCTGAAGACATAAAGCGCGCGGCCGTCTTTGGACCAATCTGCTGACAGCACCATCTGTGCGTGTGTCATTCTTCGCTTGCCCATCAGATCGACGACGACCGGCGGACTCACGACTATCTGTAACAACTTACCTGTGCGCGAATCGGTGAGCTCCACAAACTCATCGCTGCTGGTCAGAAACATCCTTGCCGTCGGGTGTGGCCGGATAGCCGTATCGTCGGTTACTTCCGTCTCCTTGAAAGGCAAGTTATAAAGGTCGGTGCCGGGCACCTCGTTCTCGTCATAAGCCAATCGTTTCTTGAACAGCACGCGCCCATCGTTGGCGTCGAATGCCGTCATCATCTTGCCCGGAAAGAAGAATTTCTCTGCTTTGAAATCAACATTGGCCATTGTCTCGTTATCCAGCCAACCCCACGAAGGCAGTTCGAATTTGGTTAACTCGGCCTTCAACTTACCGGTCTCGGTCTCGTAGATTTGCAGGTTCTTGCCGACGTCCACGGCGAAGAGTGTTCCAGCAGGACTGAACTCGACGCGCGAATCGTCGATCTTTGGTCGCGGCTGCAATTCGTATCTTTGCTTGAGGTCACCGCTGATTTCCCAAACGCTCAAACGATGCTGGGCCGGAGCGGATTTGTGCTTATTGATCAACAGCAGAAACTTTTCATCCGGACTGATCTCGATCTCTCGCGTCTTGGGCTGAAACTGAGCGTCGCCCATGGCAATCGTTTTCTCGATCTCTCCGCTTTCTGTTTTCCAAACGCGCACAACGGATTTCGCGTCGGCGACATACTTGACGCCCAGGCGGTTCTTCGTCCTGCCTGACGCGGCAAAGAAGCGCTTGCCGTCGTTACTCAGATAGATCCACGTGACGTTCTCCACCGCGATGCTGTTTCGATAGGCAAACGTCTCGCCGTCCCAGAAACTGACATTCAGCGTTCCGGTAAAAAGATCGATGCGGCCGGAATCCATCGTCATCAGCGTCTTACCGTCTTTACTCCACGATGCTTTCAGGATCCGTTCCGGATGGTCCAGCAGCGCGACCCGCTTGCCGGTTTGCAAATCGAGCACGTACGCAGTTTGTTTGTCTTCGTCCTTGGTTTTGGTGCGCCCTTCCTTCAGGCCGGTTAGCACCAGACGACGTCCATCTGGGCTAATGGCCCATACCTTGTAGCCTAAGTCGCCGCGAAGGTCGGCGTATGGGAGATCGATCGGGCGCGTCTCGATGACTTTGAAGTTCGTCAGATCGAGTAGCTGAAGGTTTTGGCGGCCTATTAGGAGCAGTTGATTTTGTTGCTCGAGGTATTTGTGCAGATAGATTGAATCGTTTACAGCGTCAAGGCCAAAGTAACCTTTGTCCTGGACCATCACTTTGAGCTGTGCAAACGTCGGCGAGACCGAAAGAAGGATAAGCAAAACAAGTATCGGGAGCTTCATTTTACTCTTATCTCCAAAACCACTTGCGACGCGTTCGTTTCTGCTGGTGTCTTTCTCGTTTTCGCTCGAGGCTGGTCGCGAATAACTCGAGCCCAACTCGATCGATCTGATTTAGTGCTTCTACTTCCTCACTTGAAAGACCCGCCCGTAAGCCTTCTGCTGCGGGATTACTCATAAACTTCTCGCGGGCTTCCGGATCGCAGTAGATGCGCGCCAGAAATGCCTCGACGTTTGAGACGCTCACGCAGCAACCTCCCTTCGCGAATCAATCAACCTTCGTGCTCGACCGCGAGCCAGTGCTTGCCGGGCTCGATCAAGCTGATTAAGTAAAGATTCGATAGATGGAAAATGGCCGTCGCGTTCCAGGATTATAGTGAGCCCGGGTTCGGTTCGAGCCCCCACTTCCTCCAGCAGTAAGTAAACAGGATCGGGAACGTCGTGCATATGATCATCGAGAACGCGATGATGGTTGCCTGTGCCGACCCATCTGCCCCCGGCCAGGTGGATTCCGCGAATACGCTCTGCCGGCATTAGCGAAATGAAATCAATGGGATCGAACCCGAAATTCAAGGCGTTCGCGTGGAGATTATGTAAATCGAGCAGCAGATCGCTTTGTGAATTTGTGATGATTTTCGATACCCAACTTGCCTCGTCGTAACGACTCAAAGGCGGAACGATTAAGGTCGCTACGTTTTCGACTTGAGGGGCAGTGCCGACGATCTTTTGGGCCAGAGAAAGGTTCTGCAACGTTCCTTCAATCGTCTCATCGCAGCGCGGCGGCGCGGCCAGATGGCCTATCTCGACTCCGCCTCCACGCACGAAGGCGAGATGTTCGGACCATGAGAGCGGCCGTACTTCTTCACATAAGCGTGCGGTGCTTTCAAGACGCTTGGGATCCACCTTAACTGAAGACGCTAACCCCAATGTGACCCCATGAAGCGTCACGGGAAGTTGAGCGGCAAGCGTCTTCAAGGCCCGGCGCTCGTTTCGCGAAGCCTTGAAAAAGTCGTCTGCGATGACTTCCACCACATCGATCCGATCGAGATTCGAAAGGATCCCGAGCGCCAGCCGGGGTCGCCAGCCGAGTCCAAAGATATCTTTCGGTGTCGTCATGCGATCAGCCTCCACAACCACCGCATCCTCCCCCGCATCCACCACCGCCGCAGGAGCTTCCACATGAACTTCCGCAGGAACTACCGCATGAGGAGGTAGACGATTGTTTCGCACGTGGGAAGAGTGTGTGCGTGTAATAGAAGCCGTCGCCCGTCAGTGCACCTACACCATAAACAGCAGCCAACATCATCGGTTCGATAGTTGCGCCACCAGGTTTCAGAAAGGTGGAACGATCTTTCAACTCCGAGTACAGGTTCCTGACGTCTTGCAACATGGCCTTTCCGGTTTCGGTCAATCTCGGGAAGGCTTGTTTGGCAGCGATTACGATTGCAGCAATGATCAGGATGACTAGAAAGCAAACGTTTGGCCGTCCGCGTGCGAGTGCAAGCAACAGTTTTGAAAAGCCGACTCCGGCCAGAATCAGTAACGCGCCGCCAAACAACACCACGCGTACGAGCGTAGTGGATTCGTCGGGCAGCAGGCGCACTTGCGTAAGTGTCTTTTCATATTGCTGACAGGCTGACAGCAATCTTGGATCGGTGAACATCGAGTGCGCTTCACCACTCGGAGTAAACTTCTCGAGTATTCCTCTCTCGATTGGTCTGCGCACTGATTCTGTTCGTGCGTTCGGAGCGGTTTCCAGACGAGTACCACTACAGAGGAGCAGTCCGCGATCAACGAGTGAGACGGCTGCTACTCGCATAGTTTCTGATTGTCCACCACGCAGGAATGCAATTAACAAAGGATCGGATAGATCGATCCGTGGAGTGGGGCCAGACTCAAACTTTCGGCGCAGTAAAACGAGCCCGACGATCACGACAATTGAAAGAGCGATGTAGAAAAAGAGAAATTCCGGACCACGAAGATCCAAGGGATTCACGTCGATCACCTCACTTAAAGAGCTGCGGCGCGTACATACATCAGGCGGGCTAATTCGATCAGATGAAACAGCGTCGGAGCGGCAGCTCCTGCTGGTAGGCTTTGCCTTTGCCTGGCTTCAGAGATGAGCTGTAATTCCTGTTTGCGATCTTCCGCTCCTGGCAGCGAAGCAGAGATCTGCTGCAACGCTTCTTTCGCCGACGAAGCGGCGACTCCTTCGAGTTCAAGAAGCGTGGCGGCGCAGGAACGCAAAGGTCCGGCGGCATCGGCAATAGTGGCGGTAAGTTGTTCCTCGCGCAGCCCGCGGGAAATGTAACTCTCGCGCAAACGCAAGATGAGATTTAGTAGTGTTTGTTTCAAACGAAAGATCGAGTCATCACGCGAAACTGAAATGGCGGCGAAAGGATCATCGCCATAGAGGACACGTCGCCGTCGCTTTACGTCTGCAAACTTAACGGCGAACGCGTGCGATGCTGGTTGTACTTCTTCTTCCAGCAAAAACATTGCCCTGAGTTTGATCGCTGCTTGGGCCAGGCGAAGCGGTTCTCGCAGTTGATCTGCGGCACTCTGATCAAACTTCGCTAGCACGACGATGACGTTTACATCCGACGCCGGACGCAATTTGCCTTCGGCTCCACTACCGTAGAGCACGACGGATCGCAAATCGTTCTGGAAGGCGGTTTTCGTGGCAGTGACGAACTCGTTGAGGATCGAATCAACTTTGGGAGGTAAATCGTTAGCCTGGCTAACCATTGCGCCAGATTCTATGGGGTTGTTCAGACGCGGGTCAAGGAAACTTTAGGTTACAGAAAGTTGGCTATCGTCTTAACTCCGAGGAGTTCGCCAACCGGCGTTGGATTTTAACGCTGAAAGCGTTCGCCAATTTCAGCCCAGTGGTTGGAGCGCAGCGACAACCCTGGGATCAAAAATCAAGAGGGGTATTGAACCCTGACAGGGTTTGTCGCGGAAGAAACCCTTTCAGGGTTTTACCCTCTTTTTATGTTCGGGATCCCAGGGTTGTCGCTGCGCTCCAACCACTGGGCTGAAATTTGCCAACGCCTTCGGCGTTTATCGATTCACGGACTCCGAGGCCTGGGTTGTGTGTTCAGTTCAACGTGACCCGAAGTTTCAAACCACCTAGGGCATTCATTAGCTTTAGGTTTAACGCTGAAAGCGTTCGCTAATTCCAGCCCAGTGCTTGGAGCGCAGCGACAA